>NZ_JAUQXO010000002.1:0-1513 GCF_030834625.1 Geobacter sp. | reverse complement strand
CCCCGCCTCCCGGGCCTTCAGGGCCTCCTGCGCCATTTTCTCCGCCGTAAACCCCTTGTTCACCGCCGCAAGCGTCGCGTCATCCCCCGACTCCAGTCCGAAGTAGAGTATCCGGAGCCTCTTTTCCCGCAGTATCCGCAGTTCCTCAAGGCTCTTGGTGGTGAGGCTGTTGGGCGAAGCGTAGGAGCCGACCCGCGCCAGATTCGGAAACGTCTCTGCCAGCCGGTCGAGAATAGCGCAGAGCCCCTCGAAGGGGTAGACCAGGGCATCACCGTCGGCCAGAAAGACCCGGTCCACATGGGAACGGTAGCGTGCCGGAATCCCGTTGATCTCGGAAAAAACATCCTCTGCGGGCTTGAGGGCAAAGCGCTTCATCTTGTACATGCCGCAGTAGGCGCAATGGTTCTGGGAGCAGCCGATGGTGATCTGGAAGATGAGGCTGCGGGCCTCGCTGGGGGGACGGAAGATTGGTTCGACGTAAGTGGGCATGGGTCAAACCATCACGCGGCAGTCTTCTTGCGCTGCTGCTCCATAACGGCCCGGAGGATCTTGTTTACCTTCGTCTGGTATCCCCTTCCCCCCTTCTTGAGCCAGTCGAGCACATCCGCGTCGAGACGAATGGTGACGGTCTGTTTGATCGGGCGGTAAAAATGCCCAATCACGGCCTTATCCCAGTCAACAACTTCCGGCATGTCGGAGGTATCGATCTCGTCATCGGGGAGCGCTGCAAGGGCCGCCAACTCTTCCGCCTTTTTTTCAGTGACCTTCTTCATATCGTTGCCTCTCTTTCCGGGTTGCCTTGCGGGCCGAGATGATTCGGACGACTTCTTCTCCGCCCTGCTCCGCAAACGTGTGGGCCACCAGAAGCACCACTATGCCACCGACCATTCCCAGCGTCTGCCAGCGCTCCTCACAATTCTCGACACGATCAAGCACACTGACATGAAACGGGTCCGCGAAGACAAGACTGGCGGTCTCGAAGCTGACGTGGTGTTTTGCCCTGTTGGTTCGGTTCTTGGTATCATCCCAGACAAGGCGCACCACAGTCCTCCTTGTTTTGTATGTACAAAACTGTACAGACACATCCCCGCAAAGTCAATCTTTCTGACTAAACGCCATACCAGCAAGCTGGTCCGGAAACGCCCGCCGGTATTCCCGCCTGAGCCGGTCAGCGCCGGCGCTGCCAATGACGTCCCACGGCAGCGTTTCGTCAAGGGGAATGTTTCGGTGGACGAGCAAATCGGTGTCGACCTCGAACTCCCGGGCCGCCCGTTTCCAGCTTCCCAACTCGGCTGCGCGGAGGAGGAGTTTCGCGAGCCGCCGGTCACCCCGGGAGAGGAGGGCCTGGAGATAGGCGTCCTTGGGGCTTTCTGCAATGAGCCGCACGTTGGAGAGCTTCCCCACCGCCTGCTGGAGGTATTTGAGCTTTTTCTCCAAGGAGGGGACCTCCTCCATGCCGCACCACTGGAACGGGGTGAAGGGCTTGGGGACAAAGGGGTTCACGGAGAGGATG
>NZ_JAUQXO010000044.1:0-132748 GCF_030834625.1 Geobacter sp. | reverse complement strand
CTTGTTGGGACAGCGGGTGGTGCAGGTCTCGCAGGAGGCGCAGTACCAGATGCTTCGCCCCGCCAGGACCCGCTCGTACTGCCCCAGCTGCAGAAACCGCACGATCCGGTTGGGGGGATGCTCCATGAACGAACGCATGGGACACCCCGCCGAGCACTTGCCGCACTGGAAACAGCGCCGCACCGAGCTCCCCGACAGGGCCTCGACTTTCTTCACGAAATCGAGATTCATGGTCGCGGTGGAAAGACGCATTGTGGAATGCTTCATGGGGCCTCCTGGGGCGTGGGGTGGCCGATGGGCGAAACGGGGACGGCAAATTTGATGCGGAGCGGGAGAGGGGATTCGTGCTCCGCTGGGCAGTTTTCGGCATCTAAATAAGTAGGAGTTTTATTGCTGCTAAAACATCGTGCCCTGATTGTCTGTGTTGGCGGGATTGGGAGGGGCCTGTTTTTAGTCTTATTAAATATGAAGTATCACAGCGGTGACCGTCTTGTCAACGCCAAAGTAAAACGGTGTGTGACTTTGGTGGGCAGGTGCAGAAGAATGCATGCTTATTGATCGGTATGACAACTTTATTGGTGCCAATGGGGTGCGTCGATTTGTCAATGGTGAGCCAGTCGGCGCGGCGAGCTGCTGAAGCAGCGCCGTCCACGTCGGCCGGCTGTGTTTTGACAATGAGCCGGAAATGGATTACAAGGTCCGGAGCGACCATCTTCCCGGGAGGCTAACCATCGGCGAGCTCAAACGACTCTACGGTTACATGTGGGAATGCCGCGGGACCTACATCCTTGGGGCCATCTGCCTTCTGGGCACAAACGCCTTTGCGCTCTTGGTCCCGTGGCTCCTGAAGCTGGCGGTGGAAAGCCTCCGGGACCCCAGTGTGGCTTCCCGTTCCGCTGCCTGGTACGGAGGGGCGATCATGGTCGCGGCCCTTCTCCATGGCGTGATCCGGATCTTTTCCCGCACGACGCTTCTCCACGCGGCCCGGCGGATCGAGTACGCCATCCGCGAGGACCTCTACCGGAAGCTCCTCTCCCTCGACATGCCCTACTTTGCGGGGGAGCGGACCGGCGACCTCATGTCCCGCTTTGCCAACGACCTGACCAACATTCGTATGCTGCTCGGTTTCGGGGTTCTGAACGTCATCAATACCGCCCTTGTTTACGTGTCCGCCATCGCCCTCATGGCGAGCATCAATCCTTCCCTGACCCTCTGGGCCGTTATCCCGTTTCCTCTCATGATCATTGCCGCCAAAAGGATCACCCGCCGGATGTTCCATCACTCCAAACGGGCTCAGGAGGAGCTGTCCCGCCTCACGAGCCAGGCGGAGGAGAGTATCGCCGCGGCCGTGGTGGTGCGCTCCTACTGTCGTGAAGAGGCGACGGTCGCCGCTTTTGAGGAAATCGGCCGCCGCTATCTGGCCCGCAACATGGCCATGGCGCGGCTGCGTGGGCTTTTGCTTCCCATTATGGCGGCCACCTCGGCCCTCGGCACGCTCATTGTCCTCTTCATGGGGGGGCAGAGGGTCATCGACGGCGCCATGACCCTCGGGGACTTCGTCGCCTTCAACGGCTATCTGGCCATGCTGGTCTGGCCCACAATCATCTTCGGGTGGATACTCAACCTGATTCAGCGGGGGGCCGCGTCCATGGCCCGCCTCAACGAGGTGTTCGACGCCACCCCACGCGTCACGGAGTCGAAGGAGTCATTCGATGTCGGCACCCCGCGGGGGGGGGTCGAGTTGCGGGGGGTGCGGTTTTGTTACAATAGTGCGGGGGGGATGTCTCCTCTCCTCGATGGCATCTCGCTCTCCATTCCCGCCGGCATCCGGCTGGGAATTGTGGGGCCGGTTGGGAGCGGCAAATCGACCCTGGTCCGCCTGCTGGCCAGGCTCTACCCGGTTCCGGACGGCCAGATTTTCCTCGACGGAGTAGACATCAACCGGATCCCGCTGGCCCAGCTCAGGGATGCCATTGGCTTCGTTCCCCAGGAGAGTTTCCTCTTCTCACGCAGCGTGCGCGAGAATATCTCCTACGGCAGAGAGGGGGCGACCATGGAGGAGATTGAGGCAGCGGCCCGTTTGGCGAGCCTGGAGGGGGACGTGCTCCGCTTCGCCGACGGCTACGATACCCTTGTGGGTGAACGGGGGGTGACCCTCTCCGGCGGGCAGAAGCAGCGCACCGCCATTGCCCGGGCGCTGCTCAAGAATCCGTCAATCCTGATTCTTGACGATCCTCTCTCGGCCGTGGATGCCCAAACTGAAGAAGCGATCCTTAAGGGGCTTGCCGGCTACTGGGGCGACCGGACCGTCATCGTCGTATCCCACCGCCTCTCGGCCGTGCGGGAGTGTGACCGGATCATCGTTCTGAAGGGTGGCGCCATCGCCGAAGAGGGGAGCCACGACGACCTCGTGGCCCGCCATGGCCTCTATGCTGCCATGTGGCGAGAACAGCAGATCCTCCAGGAGATTGCCAGTCTCTGAGCGGTCCCCCTTGGCCGGTAACGGGCGGAAAAACCGGATAAAAAAGAGGCTTTACAAACCGGGGGGCTTATACTATAGTCCATAGTTCCGGAGAGATGTCCGAGTGGTCGAAGGAGCACGACTGGAAATCGTGTGTACTGCAAGGTACCGAGGGTTCGAATCCCTCTCTCTCCGCCATAATCAAAATTGACAAGTCCGTCGGGGCTTGTGTGATATAAATTCGAGGCCCGGACACTCAGTTCCGGGCCGAGCAGCTTTTGCGGGCAGAGCTGATAGCTGGGTCCCGCGCAACGGTAGGTTATGAACCCCGCCAGGTCCGGAAGGAAGCAACGGCAGTAACTGACACCGTGTGCCGCGGGGAAGCCCAGCTATCAGTTGTGCCCGCAACGCCCCCGTTTTACCCCTCCCCCCTTTCCGAGCACGCAGCATCCTATCGCGTCGTGAGGTGTTGATCCCTTGTCCTATCTCGTTCTTGCCCGTAAGTGGCGCCCCCAGACCTTCAGTGAGCTGACCGGCCAGGAGCATGTCAGCCAGACCCTGCAGAACGCCATCGATTCGGGTCGGATCGCCCATGCATTCCTCTTTACGGGTGCCCGGGGGGTCGGAAAGACCTCCTCTGCCCGCATCCTGGCCAAGGCCCTTACCTGCGAGCAGGGGATGAGCCCCGAGCCATGCAATGTCTGTCCCGCCTGTACGGAAATCACCGCCGGCACCGCCGTGGATGTCCTCGAGATCGACGGCGCCTCCAACACCGGCGTCGACGACATCCGGGAACTGCGGGAGAACGTCAAGTACCTCCCGTCGCGGCTCCGCTACAAGATCTTCATCATCGACGAAGTCCACATGCTCTCCACGAACGCCTTCAACGCCCTGTTGAAGACCCTCGAGGAGCCCCCTCCCCACGTCAAGTTCATCTTTGCCACCACCGAGCCCCACAAGGTGCCGATCACCATCCTTTCCCGCTGCCAGCGCTTTGACTTCCGGCGGATTCCGCTGGGGAAGGTGGTTGGGCGGCTGCGCCACATCGTGGAGCAGGAGGGGATCGCTATCAGCGATGTTGCCCTTACCATGGTGGCCCGCAAGGGTGACGGGAGTATGCGCGACTCCCTGTCGGTGCTCGACCAGGTTCTCGCCTTCTGCGGCGACCAGGTGCGGGATGAGGAGGTTGTGAGTCTCCTGGGGGTCGTGGATCGGCGACTTCTGATGGACGCCACGGCGGCGATCTTCGACCGGGACACCAGGGCGGCCCTCGGCATCGTGGCCCGGGTGGACGAGTTCGGCTACAACGTGCGCCAGTTCTGCGGCGAACTGATCGACCATCTCCGCAACCTGCTGATCCTCAAGGCGGTCGGTGATGTCAACGATCTCCTCGATCTTTCGGAGGCGGAACTGGCGGCCCTGCGGCAGCAGGCCGATGGCGCCCCACTCGACGATCTCCAGCGGCACCTGTCAATACTGTTGCGCGCGGATGGGGAGCTTGCCCACACATCCTTCCCCCGGCTCGTCCTGGAGATGGCCCTTGTCAGGATGGCGACCCTTGCGCCGGCGGTGCCGGTGGACGAGCTCCTGGAGCGGCTGAAAAAGATCGAAGAGGTTGGGGGAAGCGGTGTTGCCGATGCCCGTGCCCAGTGGCGGGCAACACCGCCGGCGTCTCCCGTTGTTTCCCCCCCTGCTGGGGCTTCCGATCGTCCTGCGTCGACGCCGACTTCGCCCCCGCAGCCTGTCGAGCGGCCGGCGGCACCGACGGCGTCTTCCACTCCCCCTTCTCACCGCCGCGGGCCACAACCGGCGCCGGAGCCGCGCCGGACCGGTGATGACTGGGCCGATTTCGTCGTCTACGTCAAGGGGGGAAAGCCTCGGCTCGGGTCTATGCTCGAACAGGGGAGCCCCCTCGCCGTCACGGCAGAACGTCTGGAGATCGGTTTCCCCGAAGGAGCTTTTGCCCTTTCGAGCCTCAAGGACAGCGACTCCCAGGCCGCCCTGAAGGAGCTGGCCCTCCAGTTCTTCAAGGCTGACCCGGCCATTGTCCTGCGCTCCCTTTCACCCGGCACAGGGGAGGCCCCCCCCAATCTCCTGGAAAAAAAAAGGGCTGAGGATGAGCGGCGACAGTCCGACCTGAAGCAGGCCGCCACGTCCCACCCTGCGGTTTCCGAAGCGCTGGATGTCTTTGGCGGCACTCTTGCGGAGGTTGTCCCCTTGGGGCGGAAAGAATCGCAGTAACGTCGTTTTAATTTCAGCAAAACTCTTTGACCAAGAGTAAAGCCTATTCCACGAAACCACGGAGGAACAGATGTCCAAAGGTTTGGCAGGTATCATGAAGCAGGCCCAGATGATGCAGCAGAAGATGGCAAAGCTGCAGGAGGAGGCGGCGAAGCAGACTGCCGAGGCAGCAGCGGGCGGAGGCGCGGTGACCGCGGTGGTGAGCGGTAAGAACCAGCTTCTTTCGCTGACCATCAAGCCGGAAGCGGTCGATCCGAACGATGTGGAGATGCTCCAGGATCTGATCGTTGCGGCGGTGAACGAAGCTCTCAAGAAGGTTCAGTCGCAATTTTCCGAGGAGATGGGAAAGATCACCGGGGGGCTCAATATCCCCGGCCTCTTCTAGCAGGCGGCTTTTCAGGGGGGCGGCAGCCGGATGGGTGCCGCCCCCCTTTACATCTAAAGGGGCATCAATGAAAACCATGCTTGATTTGTGTATCTCAAGCGATAGGGTATGGGGCACTGACCCTGTAAATTTTTTAGTATTGCTAAAATATCTTTAGTGGCAATCGCAAAAACAGGCGAAAATTTACCAAAAGTAAAAAGTTTTATTTTCGTTTTAATAAAAAATTGTTTTATCTTCGGCGCGAACTATGCTACAGTCGTCAAACTCATTTGCGCGGCTCCTTGCAGAGCTGCAGAAATTGCCCGGTGTCGGCGGGAAAACCGCGTTGCGGCTCGCCTTTCATCTGCTGAAATCCCCGGAGAACACAGCTGCGCTGGCCGACAGTCTCGGTGATGTGCTTGCCCGGGTACGGTTCTGTTCCGTTTGCTTCGGTATCACCGAGGAGGATCCCTGCAGGCTTTGCACCAGCGACCGGGATGACACCTCTCTCTGTATCGTTGAGGAGCCTCAGGATCTCCTGGCGGTGGAGCGGACCAGGGCCTTCAGAGGGCGCTACCATGTCCTTCAAGGGGCTCTGTCGCCCCTGAACGGAGTAACTCCCAATAGACTTCGGATTGCCGAGCTGATGCGGCGGCTCGAAGGGGGGACGGTGCGGGAGGTGGTCATCGCCACCAACTTCTCCGTTGAGGGGGAGGCGACTGCCCTCTATCTCGCGCGGCAGATCAAGCCCCTCGGCATCAGGGTCACGCGGCTTGCCCACGGGATTCCGCTGGGGAGCGACCTGGAGTATGTGGACGCGGCCACGGTGCAGCGGGCCCTTGAGGGACGGAGCGAATTGTAGGACAACGTGAAACGACGACAGTTCAATGCTGTTTCGTATTTATCCCAGAGGAGGAGAGCATGAGTCGCAACATGGTTACCATCGACGGCAACACCGCGGCCGCCCACGTGGCCCACGCCACCAACGAGGTGATCGCCATCTACCCCATCACCCCGTCATCGGTCATGGGAGAGATCTCTGACATCAAGAGCGCCATGGGGGAGAAAAACATCTGGGGGACCGTACCATCGGTCGTCGAGATGCAGTCGGAAGGCGGCGCCGCCGGTGCTGTCCACGGTGCGCTCCAGGCGGGGGCTCTGACCACCACCTTCACGGCCAGCCAGGGCCTGCTTCTGATGATCCCGAACATGTTCAAGATCGCCGGCGAGCTGACCTCCACGGTCTTCCACGTCTCGGCCCGCGCCATCGCGGCCCAGGCCCTCTCCATCTTCGGCGACCATTCCGATGTCATGTCGTGCCGTTCCACCGGCTGGGCCATGCTCTGCTCCAACAACTCCCAGGAGGTCATGGACTTCGCCCTGATCGCCCAGGCCGCCACGCTCCGCTCCCGGGTGCCGTTCCTCCACTTCTTCGACGGCTTCCGCACCTCCCACGAGGTCCTGAAGGTCGAAGAGCTGACCTTTGACGACATGCGTGCCATGCTGGACGACGAGCTGATCGCGGCCCACAAGGCCCGCGGCCTTTCTCCGGACCACCCCGTCATGCGCGGCACCGCCCAGAACCCCGACGTCTACTTCCAGGGTCGCGAGACGGTGAACTCCTTCTACCCGAAATGTATCGAGATCGTCGAAGAGGAGATGAACAAGTTCGCCACGATCACGGGCCGCCAGTACAAGCTGGTGGACTATGTGGGTGCTCCCGACGCCGACCGGGTCATCGTCATCATGGGTTCCGGCGCCGACACGGTGCAGGAGACTGTGGAGAACCTGACCGCCAAGGGAGAGAAGATCGGCGTGGTGAAGATCCACCTCTACCGGCCGTTCCCCATCGACGCCTTCATCGCCGCGCTGCCGAAGACCGCCAAGAAGATCGCCGTCCTCGACCGGACCAAAGAACCCGGCGCCCTGGGCGAGCCCCTCTACATGGATGTCCGTACCGCCATCGGTGAGGCCATGGCCGACGGGAAGTGCCAGTTCGACGGTTATCCGGTTATCGTCGGCGGCCGTTACGGTCTCGGCTCCAAGGAGTTCACCCCGGCCCAGGCCAAGGCGGTGTTCGATAACCTTTCCGCCGCCAAGCCGAAGAGAAACTTCGTGGTCGGCATCACCGAGGACGTCACCAACAGCAGCCTTCCCTGCGATCCGTCCTTCTTCAACCCCATGGAAGGGGCCTACCAGGCCATGTTCTTCGGCCTCGGCTCCGATGGCACTGTTGGCGCCAACAAGAACTCCATCAAGATCATCGGCGAGATGACAGACAACAACGCCCAGGCCTACTTCGTCTACGACTCCAAGAAGGCCGGCTCCATGACTACCTCGCACCTGCGCTTCGGCAAGAACTACATCCGCGCGCCGTATCTGGTGCAGGAGGCCGACTTCGTGGCCTGTCACAACTATGCCTTCGTGGAGAAGTACGACATGCTGGCCCGGGCCAAGCAGGGTGCCACCTTCCTCCTCAATGCTCCCTTCGAGGCCAACGAGATCTGGGACAAGCTCCCCACCGACGTGCAGCAGCAGATCATCGACAAGAAGCTCAAATTCTACGTGATCGATGGCGTGCGGCTCGGCAACGAGATCGGCCTCGGACCCCGCATCAACGTCATCATGCAGACCGCCTTCTTCAAGATCTCCAACATCATTCCGCTGGAGCAGGCCGTTGCCGAGATCAAGGATGCCATCAAGAAATCCTACGGCAAGGCGGGTGAAGCTGTTGTCGCGATGAACAACAAAGCAGTCGACGCCGGCCTCAACAACTTCTACGAGGTGAAGGTGCCGGAGAAGGCCACCAGCACCATCACGAAGCCCCCGGTCGTCAGTCCCAAGGCGCCCCAGTTCGTCCAGGAGACCACCGCCCCGATGATCGCCGGCCTTGGCGACGATCTGCCGGTTTCCAGGATGCCGGCCGACGGCACCTTCCCGACGGCCACGGCTCAGTTCGAGAAGCGAAACATCGCCGTGGATATCCCGGTGTGGGACGAGCAGCTCTGCATCCAGTGCGGTATCTGTTCTTTCGTCTGCCCCCACGCCGTCATCCGGATGAAGGCCTACGAAGCCTCGGCTCTTGCCGGCGCTCCGGCCTCCTTTAAGTCCGTCGACTGCAAGGTCCCTGAGTTCAAGGGACAGAAGCTCACCGTCCAGGTGGCGCCGGAAGACTGCACCGGCTGCGGTGCCTGCGTCCACAACTGCCCGGCCAAGAGCAAGGAAGACCCGAACCACAAGGCCATCAACATGGCATTCCAGCCTCCCCTCCGGGCCCAGGAAGTGGCGAACTGGGACTTCTTCCTCACCATCCCCGACGTGGACCCCACCATGGCCAAACTGGACACCGTCCGCGGCTCCCAGCTGGTCCGCCCGCTGTTCGAGTTCTCCGGCGCCTGCGCCGGCTGCGGCGAGACCCCGTACCTGAAGCTTTTGACCCAACTTTTCGGCGACCGGACAGTTATTGCCAACGCCACCGGCTGTTCCTCCATCTACGGCGGCAACCTGCCGACCACCCCTTACGCCAAGCGGGCCGACGGGCTTGGTCCGGCCTGGTCCAACTCCCTGTTTGAGGACAATGCCGAGTTCGGCTTCGGCATGCGGCTGGCCGTGGACAAGTTCAACGCCATGGCCCTTGAGCTGATCGACAAGCTCTCGTCTTCCTGCTCCTGCTCTTCCTGCACGAGCGCGGTACCCCTCATGAACGAGATCAAGGGTGCCGATCAGTCCAACCAGGCGGGCATCGAGGCCCAGCGCGGCCGGGTGGCAGAGCTGAAGAAGGCTCTTGCCGGCTGCCCCGAGCCGGAGGCCAAGCGACTCCTCACCGTGGTCGATTACCTGGTCAAGAAGTCCGTCTGGTGCATCGGCGGCGACGGCTGGGCCTATGACATCGGCTACGGCGGCCTCGACCACGTCATCGCCAGCGGCAAGAACATCAACCTGCTGGTTCTCGACACCGAGGTTTACTCCAACACTGGCGGCCAGGCATCCAAGTCTACTCCGATGGGCGCAGTCGCCCAATTCGCGGCCGGCGGCAAGGCAGTATCCAAGAAGGATCTGGGGATGATGGCCATGGCATACGGATCGGTCTACGTGGCAACCGTATCCCTCGCCAATCCGGCCCAGTGCATCAAGGCGTTCCTGGAGGCAGAGGCCTATGACGGGCCGTCGCTCATCATCGCCTACTCCCACTGCATCGCCCACGGCATCGACATGACCAAGGGTGTCGATGCCAATAAGCGGGCTGTTCAGTCCGGTTACTGGCCCCTGTACCGCTACAACCCGATGCTGGCCGCCGACTGCAAGAACCCGCTGCAGCTTGACAGCAAGGCGCCGACCATTGGCTTCGGCGAGTACGTGAATAGCGAGAACCGTTACCGCGTCCTCAAGAAGAACAACCCGAAGGGGTACGAAGAGCTGATGAAGAAGGCGGAAGCATGGTCCAAGGCCCACTTCAGCTACTATCAGAAGCTGGCGTCCCTCAACTTCGAGGACACCTGCGAGAAGTAGCAGCGAACAAGGCTTCACCCACGAAAAAAGCCCCGGTCAAGAGTGCCGGGGCTTTTTTCGTGGATGGCGGCCCGGGTTCTGGCTAATGGCTCTGTTATTGCAAAGTTACCCGGAGGATGTTGGTCGGGATAACTGGGCACGTACCACAGGACACATGTTCCGCGCTGTTTTCTCTTCTTGAACGTGTGTCAAATTTTTGTTATAACCCATCCGGTATCGGTGAAAATTCCACAGCCCGGCGAAGGGGTGCATACATGGCAGGTCCTCAGATGGTGATGTACGATGAGGAGTTCAGGCAGATCAATCTTGCGATTGAGAAGCTTCTCCGGGAGGCGAACGCCAAGGTGATCTTTCTGGTCGACAAGAACGGCCAGCTCATTTCCGGGTGCGGCGAGACCGAGCGGTTCGACACAACCTCCCTGGCATCCCTCACCGCGGGAAACATCGCCGCCACCGGCGGTCTTGCCAAGCTGATTGGTGAAAAGGAATTCTCCATCCTCTTCCACGAGGGGGAGAAGGACAACCTCCATATCTCCATCGTCGGTGGGCGGGTGATTCTCGTGGTCCTCTTCGACAGCCGGTCGTCCTTGGGGCTGGTCAGGCTCCGGGTCAAGAAGGCATCGGAGGAGTTGACCACTATCTTCGACAGTCTCATGAGGAAGGCCGAGGAGAAGGAACGCAGCGGCATCCAGGAGTTCCCCTTCGCCGAGATCACCGACGACGACATCGACAATCTCTTCAGCTGACGGTCCGGGGGTACGGCGGATGTCCTTCATAAACTACGCATCGCGCGAGATAAACTGCAAGATCGTCTACTACGGTCCTGGCCTCTGCGGCAAGACCACCAATCTCCAGTATATCTACCAGAAGACCGCTCCCGAGGCGAAGGGGAAGATGATCAGCCTCGCCACGGAAACTGAGCGGACCCTCTTTTTCGATTTTCTTCCCCTGGCCCTTGGCGAGATTCGCGGCTTCAAGACCCGCTTCCACCTTTACACGGTTCCCGGGCAAGTATTTTACGACGCTTCCCGCAAATTGATCCTCAAGGGGGTGGACGGTGTGGTCTTCGTGGCCGACTCCCAGGAGGAGCGGATGGATGCCAATGTTGAATCCCTGGACAATCTCCGCATCAACCTGAGAGAGCAGGGGTACGACCTGGACAAGCTTCCCTACGTGGTCCAGTACAACAAGCGGGACCTGCCGGAAGTTCTCTCAGTGGACGAATTGAGACGGGAGCTGAACCCCACGGGAGTTCCCGACTTCGAGGCGTGCGCCTCCACCGGCGAAGGGGTTTTCGAAACCCTGAAGGCGGTTGCCAAACTGATCCTCATTGACCTCAAAAAAGGGCGATGAGGCGGCAACGCTTCGATCTGATCCGTAGTTTGCGGCCCATGGCAATGCCATGGGCTTTTTTGTTTTGTCTGCCGGTAAAATGACGTAGAATGGCGGCCGCCGGCGGTTTGTGCGCGGAGGAGTCGGTATGAAAAAACTGAGGCGTTTGGGCAAAGACGCAAAGTGCATCCTGCCTGGGGTGACCGTTCTGCTGCTCCTTGCAGGCACGCCGGGAACCGGTGCCGACGATTCGCGCCTGTTCACTACCGGCTTTGAGGCCTTTTCAGGGGGAGACAGCAAGGGGGCGACCCGTGCCCTGAGCCACCTTCTGGAAGTCTACCCCGGAACAAAGCTTCGCGAGCTGGCCCTCTTTTATCTCGCCCGCGCCCATTTCAGAACGGGGAACCAGGAGGAGGCTGCCCAGGCCATGGCACGGCTCCTCCAGGAATATCCCGGCACATCCCTTACGGACAAGGCGGAAAAGGAGCTTCTGGGTCTCGTGGCTCGCTACCGTAGGGGAGAGAAGCTTTCGCGCGGTGATGATGATCTGGACGTCCTGCCGGTGGGGGAGTTGGCTGCCGTCAGTGCCGCTCCTGAGTATGGGAGGGCCAGTGTGGCCGCGGAGAAGGCTGTCCACGAGAAGGCCGAGCGGAGCCTGGCCGTGCAGAGGGAGAAGCGTGTTCGCGCGAACGCACCGACGCGCCCGGCTCCGACAGCCTCCAGCAGTTTGAGGGGTGCTTCCGGAGCAGGAGCGGAGTTCTCCGGGCCGCTGCTGAGGGCCGTGGTCAAGCCGGACAAGACGGATCTCTATCCGGGCGAGCAGGTCGAGTATCTCGTTACCCTCCTCAATGTTGGTTCGGGCAGGGCCGAGGGGATAGCCCTGCGGCTCATGTTCCCCGACGGGGAGTACGAGCCTGTCGACTTCGCCAAGGGGGGATTCCGCAACGAGGGGGGCGGGGCGCTCGTCCTCGACAATGTCTCCATTGGGCCGGGACAGGTCCTGGAATACCCGGTGGTGTTCAGGGTAAAGAACGACGCTGGCATCGGGCAAGAGCTTCGCTGCAGCGTGAGACTCCTCAGCGGCGCCATCGGTACATGGGATTCATACCGATCGAAGGCATCGTTCGTCAGCCCTCCCCGGCGCCCGTAGCGCGCGGTTGGGAGTTCACTCAGGCAATGGGCTATGCATTTCGGCGGTACCTACGAAGATGAGATAATCGGCAAAGCCTACGACGGCAGGCTCATGGTGCGGTTTATCCGCTATGTGCTCCCCTACCGGTGGACGGCCGTGGCCGCCCTCTGCCTCCTCCCTCTCTCGGCGGCGGCACGGCTGGCTCAGCCGTGGCTCATGAAGGTGGCCATCGACGAACACATCGTCACCGGGAGGATGGAAGGGCTGCCGCTGGTGGCGGCCGGGTTTCTCGCCCTGATCCTCGCCGAATCGCTCATCACCTTCGTTGAGGTCTGGCTTCTCCAGTATCTGGGGCAGAAGGTGATGTTCGACCTGCGCATGGACCTCTTCGGTCACGTCCAGCGGCTCCCGGTCTCCTTTTTCGACCGGACCCCCACCGGCAGCCTCGTTACCCGGCTCACCAGCGACGTGGAGGTTCTCGGCGAGATGTTCGCCGCCGGCATCATCACGGTGGTTGGGGATATTCTCTTCCTGGCCGGGATCGTCGGCGTCATGCTCTGGATGAACCTGAAGCTGTCGCTGGTAACCTTCGCGGTCCTTCCGGTGCTCATCTGGGTCGCCTTCACCTTTCGGGTCAGGATGCGCAAGGCCTTCCGGGAGGTGCGGGCGCGGCTGGCGAATCTCAACACCTTCCTGGCCGAGACCATCGGCGGCATGGCGGTGGTCCAACTCTTCAACCGGCAGGAGACCGAAAGGCGGGAGTTCACCCGGCTCAACGCCGCCTACCGGGACGCCAACCTGCCGGTCATCACCTGGGACGCCTCCCTCTACGCCCTGGTGGAGACCCTCTCCTCCGTGGCCGTGGGGCTCATCGTCTGGTACGGCGGTGGGGAGATCGTCAGCGGAGCCCTCACCTTCGGGGCCCTGGTGGCATTCATCCAGTATATCGAGAAGTTCTTCGGCCCCATCCGGGACCTTTCGGCCAAGTACTCTATCATGCAGGGGGCCATGGCGGCCCTGGAGCGGATATTCAACCTGCTGGACACGGAGAAGGACGGCTCCCTCTCCCCGCCAGCCCCTCTCCTCCGGGGAGAGGATGGCCGAAGGCCGGGTGAGGGGGTAGTCGACACCATTGCCTTTCGCGACGTCTGGTTCGCCTACAAGGATGAGGATTATGTCCTCAGGGGGATCGACCTCACCATCCAGCGCGGCGAGAAGGTGGCGCTGGTCGGCGAGACCGGTGGCGGCAAGACCACGGTCACCCGGCTCCTCTCCCGTTTCTACGATGTGACCCGGGGGAGCATCCGCTTCGACGGCACCGACATCCGGGAGATGCCGCTTCCCGAACTCCGGCGCCGAATCGGCGTGGTCCTCCAGGAGCCCTATCTCTTCACCGGGACCATCGGGTTCAATATCTCCCTGGGGGACCAGGGGGCTGCAGCCCGGATGGAGGATGCGGCCCGGCTCGTGGGGGCCGACCGTTTCATCCGGGCTCTGCCCAAGGGGTACGATGAGGAGGTGCGGGAGCGGGGGGTGAACCTTTCTGCCGGCGAGCGGCAGCTCATCTCCTTTGCCCGGGCCGTGGCCTTCGACCCGGAGATCCTTGTGCTTGACGAGGCCACCTCCAGCGTTGACAGCGAGTCAGAGAGGCTCATCCAGGAGGGACTCCGGGCGCTCATGGCGGGCCGGACCTCACTGGTGGTGGCCCACCGCCTCTCCACGGTCCAGGATGCCGACCGGATCGCCGTCATCCATCGGGGTGAAAAGGCAGAAGAGGGCACCCACCGGGAGCTCCTGGCTGCCGGGGGTGTCTACGCGCGGCTGCATAAGCTGCAATTCAGGGAGTTGTGAAGCGTAACTACCCGTGTGCTGGTGGGTCAGTAGAGTGCGACCACGGGTGAAGTGTACAGGTCACCAGACGTGGGACTGAAAAGTTGATTGACAATGGTATCAATTGATACCAATATATTGTATGCCGTGAGATGTCATTATCCTTTTCGCGGAGCGTACTGAATGGAAGGTAAAGACTCCCATGGCAAGGCCGAGCCACAAGGAATTGACCGGCAAACTGAAGACAGCCTTGCAGTGTGTTCACGCCAACCGGATTCTCCTTGTCGAGCCAGTAGTCATTGCTGCTGACGCCATCGAACTTGACTATCCTCTCAGTGAACTGCAGACGGTGCTGCTCGACCTGCTGAACTGCACCGGCCCGGAGCATTACGCCGGCAACAGACCGCCGGCAAAGTCATACGAAACCCGCATCAAGAGCCTTGAACTCTGGGCCTTTTCGGTAACCTGTCCACGGTTTACTCCGTACATCTACTACAAGTTCGCTTTGCACGAGAATTGGTTTTTTCTGGTGTCGCTGCATCCCAGCAGGGGCACGAGGGGGTAAGAGAGGTTCGCCATGAGCAGGAACAATACGACTTTGACGTGTCCGCAGTGCCAGGGTATTGCGCGCCGGACACAAGTGGAGAAGAGCACCGAGATCAAAGGGGTCACGGTCAGTTACACCGCTGCCATGCACCGCTGTGAAGCATGTGGGCTGGAACTGGCGGACGTGGCGGATGCCGCTGCCCTGCAGGAGCGCATGGCGGATGCCTACCGCAATGCCGTCGGCCTGCTTAGCGGCGCGGATATCCGCAAACTGCGACAAGAAAAGGGTATGTCACAACAGGCCCTAGCCGATGCCCTGGAAGTTGGCATTGCAAGCATCAAGCGCTGGGAAACCGGCGTCATTCAGAGCAAGTCCATGGATACCCTGTTGCGCACCTTGCTGGTTGACCATCCCTGCAACGAGCATACTGGCCATCGGGATTTTTCTATTCCCCGCATCCGGCTGGTGCTCGACACCTTCGCCAGGCAACTCGACCGTCCACTGCTTAAGAAGAACGACCGCATGCTCTATGCCGCCAAGTACCTCTGGTACGCCGACATGGCAGCCTTCCGCGACCTCGGGCGCAGCATCACCGGCGCAACCTACGCCGCCCTGCCGATGGGGCCGCAGTTGAACAACTACCGGGACCTGGTGGACGAAATCCTCAAATCCGATCCGGCCGGCGCTCTTCCTCTCACTCCCAAGGAAGAAGCGATCATCGCCGCCGTCGCCAGGGCATTTCGCACCAACAAGGCTGTCTATGACGCGGCGCATCGCGAGAAAATCTGGAAGCAACGGGCCACGGGGGCGATCATCCCTTACACCGACGCCGTAGGGTTGACTGAGATGGATAAGCAAACTGACCACTGAGGCAAGCCAGCCCGGTTTCGATTGCACTGAATACAGGAGATTCCACATCCATGCCCCGCACCAAATTTCAGGAACTGCTTCGAAAGCTCTTTCAGTTCGACTGCGCCGAGCTTGATTTTGGCATATACCGCATCATGAACCACAAACGGGCCGTCATCGACCGGTTCATCGAGAAGGACCTGCTCGATGCCGTGGCCATGGAGCTTTCGATCGGTGCCATGGCCCAGGAAACGGGTCTGGTGCACCAGCTGGAAGAAGTGGCGGCCCAGATCAGGGAGAACTTCGGCGCCGAGGCGCTGGACGCCGAGGGGAACCTGGGCGAAGCGTATCGGCAAACCCCGCGCGGCAAGCAGTATCAGACGCTCCGGCAACAGACACGGTCGGTCAAGTCCCGCCCCCAGCGGGAAGCGGAGGTCTTCAACCACCTCTACACCTTCTTCAGCCGTTACTACGACGAGGGGGATTTCATGTCCCTTCGCCGCTATTCCCGGCGCGACAAGTACGCCATCCCCTACAACGGCGAAGAGGTCCATCTCCACTGGGCCAACAGCGACCAGTACTACATCAAGACCGGCGAGAACTTCACCGATTACAGCTATAAGCACGGCGGCTGGACGGTCCGCTTCAATCTGCGCAACGCCGACGTGGAGCGGAACAACGTCAAGGGGGCCAAGCGGTTTTTCGTGCCGCGCACGGCCGATCTAGGGCTGGACGAACAGGCGCACACCCTGAGCATTCCCTTTGAATACCGGCCCCTCACCCCCGAGGAAGAGAAAACGTTCGGCAAGACCAAGGCCCAGGAGGCCCTGCTGGATGAGGCGGAGCTGGAGATTATCAAGGCGGCGAAGAAGAACCCGGATGCCTTGGCCGCCCTGCTCCACGAGAAGCGCAAGGACAGCGACGGCAACCCGGTGGGGCTCCTGGTCCACCACCTGCGAGCCTACACCCGCAAGAACAGCTCCGACTTCTTCATCCACAAGGATCTGAAAGGGTTCCTGGAGCGGGAGCTGGATTTCTACCTGAAGAACGAGGTGCTGAACCTCGACGAGCTGGAAGCCGGGGGCGAAGCGCGGGCCGACGGGTGGTTTCAGCTCATGGGGACCATCAAGGCCATCGGCCTGAAGATCATCGCTTTCGTGGCGCAGATCGAGGAGTTCCAGAAGCGGCTGTTCGAGAAGAAGAAGTTCGTCACTGAGGCCAACTACTGTGTCACCCTGGACCGGGTGCCGGAGGATCTGTACCCTGAGATCGTGAAGAACACCGAGCAGGTCGAGGACTGGCGACGGCTGTTTCACATCCAGGAGATCAAGGCGCGGAAGCTGGGGGAGGTGGACTACACCGAGCCGCTGACGGTGGAGTTTTTGAAGGCGAATCCGCTTCTGGTGCTGGATACGGCTTTTTTTTCTAGCCGCTTCAAGGATCGATTGATCTCCGAGTTCGACAATTTGGCTGAAACCTTGTCGGGGACCCTTTTCAGCGGCAACAATTTTCATGGTCTGTCTTTAGCCCAATCCAAGGACAGGGGTAAGGTCTCCTGCATATATATCGATCCGCCCTACAACACCGAGAACGACGATTTCGTCTATAAAGATACTTACAGGCACTCGTCGTGGCTGGGCTTTATGGAGCCTCTCCTTAAATACTCAGCGGCAATGCTTGCTCAGGATGGCTGCATTGCCATTTCGATCGGTTCTGAAGAGCTTGCACATCTTCGACAGCTTTGTGACAGGATTTTCGGGGAAAGCAATTTTGTTTCTTTGATTACCGTCCAGCGTTCTACCGTTTCCGGTCACAAAACGATCAACCCAGGCGTGGTGACCATTTCTGAATTCGTACTCCTTTACGCCAAGAACAAGCCCGCTTGGACAGGCAATACCGTTTATGCACAACGGGACCGGGATGACCGTTACAATCAGTTCATCGAGAATCGTTCCCAAGACGTGCAGAATTGGCGATTCCGACCGTTGTTGGAGGTTTTTGCGGAATCAAAGGGCATTCCCAAGGGAAAAATCAAGGCACAGCTCGGCGCAGGGTTTGAGGCTGCTTTAGAGGAATTCGTCTATGCGCATGCAGACGAGATTTGTCGTCTTGCGATAGTTCGTCCGGAGAATGTTGGCGATGAACTAAAAGTCGGGCTAGCAAAATCTTTAGCCGATCCGAGTAAGGTAATTTGTCAAAAACGTAAAGGATATAATGATGCCTACTTTACAAAAGGTAATATGATTCTTTTCTATTCAGATAAGGTTCGTCAGTATGGTGAACGAAAGCGAACTGTAGAAAGAGCCTCTGACATCTGGCTTGACGTAATGCCCAATGACCTCCATAACGAAGGCGGTGTGGAGCTGAAGAAAGGCAAGAAGCCTGAAGCGCTGATCCATCGCTTGCTCGAAATGGGAAGCAGTCCCGGCGATCTTGTTATGGATTTCTTTCTCGGTAGTGGTACGACCGCCGCTGTTGCCGCGAAAACCGGCAGAAGGTGGATCGGCATCGAGGTAGGGGAATATTTCCGCGAGAAACCATTGACCCGCCTCAAGAACGTTTTGAATGGCGAAAAACGCGGAGTCAGCAAAAGCGTTGGCTGGCACGGAGGCGGGGTCTTCTGCTATGCGACTCTCGAATCCTACGAAGACGCCCTGGACAACATCACCTTCCAGCCGGTGGAAGAGCAGACGGCCCTGCAATTCGACGACTACGTCCTCAGCTACATGCTCGACTTCGAGACGAAGGAGAGCGAAACGCTGCTGAACGTGGCGAAGCTCGATTCCCCCTTTGACTACACCCTGCGCCTGCACGGTCGAGACGAGCCGCTGCCGGTGGACCTGCCGGAGACCTTCAACTACCTCATCGGCCTGCATGTGGCCACCCGCCGGGCGTACGACAGCAACGGCACGAAATACCTCGTTTACCGCGGCAAGGCCGAGGGGCGGGAAACGGCCGTCATCTGGCGCACGACCCGGGGATGGGGCGAAAAGGAGTTCGAGGCGGACCGGGAGTTTGTCCTGAACCAGAAACTCGGCGACGGGGCCGAAGATGTTTTCGTCAACACCGACAGCTTCCTTGACGGCGCCTGCTCCCTCGATCCGGTCTTCAAACGCCGCATGTTCAACGGGGAGTAACGGAAATGGCGCGCCCGAAGAAAGCAACTGCTGCTCCCCCCGCACGCGGCAACGGTGAATACGTCAAGCTGGAACAGCGCCTGGTGCTGGCGGCCTGGGGCTGCCAGATGCTGGGGTATGCCGATAACAAGGCGATGCTGGAGAATCTGCGTGAGGTGGAGGAAGGTTTCGACACCTCCGGCCGGTCGTTCCTGGCCCAGACCATCCTGGCCCGCGGCAAATGCCTGGTCTCCCGTGAAGACCTGCTCCGCTACGATGGCAACATCAAGAGCTACCTGGCCCAATTCAACCGACACCGCACCGAGCCGCTCCGGCTGCGCTATTTCCAGCATCTCTCCCTGCTGCTGACCGAACTGCTCCTCGACCAGCTCTTCAACCATGAAAAGACCCTGCGCAGGGATCTCAACGAGTTTGTTTCCCGGCGCAACAGCCGAAAAGGGGTCATGGACCCCCAGGACCCGGAGTTCGGCCCGGAAGATCTGACCAAGCTGGCCTTCTGGATGGCGACCGGCAGCGGCAAGACCATCCTCATGCATTTCCACTATCGCCAGTTTCTGCACTACAACAGGAAACCCCTGGACAACATCCTGCTGGTAACGCCCGATGAAGGGCTTTCCCAGCAACACCTGGAGCAGATGACGCTCGCTGGCATCCCGTGCGCCCGTTTTGTCCGGGAGGAGAGCGGGCTGGCGACCGTGGCGAAGAACACGGTACGCGTGTTCGAGATTACCAAGCTGGTGGAGGAGAAAAAGGGTTCCGGCGTCAGTGTGCCGGTGGAGGCGTTCGAGGGGAACAATCTCATCTTTGTTGATGAGGGGCACAAGGGGGCGAGCAGCGAGGCGGGGAAATGGATCGGCTACCGCAACAGGCTGGCCGAGACCGGCTTTACCTTCGAGTACAGTGCCACCTTCGGCCAGGCCATGACGGCGGCCCGGGACGACGCCATGACTCGGGAGTACGGCAAGGCGATCCTGTTCGATTACTCCTACAAGTATTTCTACGGCGACGGATTCGGCAAGGATTTCGAAGTGCTGAACCTGCGCCGGGAAACCACGGATGAGCAGGCCCGGATGCTGCTTCTTGCGAACCTGCTGGCGTTTTACGAGCAGAAGCGCACGTTCCAGACCCGCAGCGATGAGATGCTCCGTTACCATCTGGCGGACCCCCTCTGGGTCTTTGTGGGCAGCACCGTCAACAAATCCAAGGATAACAAGCAGGCAAGAGAATCTGACGTGCTGACGGTGGTGAAGTTTTTCGATGCCTTTATCCGCAACGAGCGAAACTGGGTCCAGAAGGACATTGAACAGATCATGGCCGGAAGGAGCGACATCACGGATGACGGCGTAGACATTTTCGCCGGTCGTTTCAAGCAGCTTGCCGCCTGGAGCAAGGACGGCGAAAGTATTTACCGCGATCTGCTGGAGCGGGTTTTTCAGACTTCGTCCGGTGGTCGGCTGCATGTGGGGGACATCAAGGGAAAATCGGGCGAACTGGGTCTGAAGGTCAGCGGCGCCGAGCGGTACTTTGGCCTGGTTTACATCGGCGACACCGCCAGCTTCAAGGCCCTGATCGAAGAGGAGTGCAAGGAGATCGAACTGGAAGAGGACCGGATTGCCGAGTCCTTGTTCGACAACATCAAGAAGCCCGATTCTCCCATCAATATCCTCGTCGGCGCCAAGAAATTCATGTCGGGCTGGGACAGTTGGCGGGTGACCAATATGGGGCTCCTCAATATCGGTCGCAGTGAAGGGTCGGAAATCATCCAGCTCTTCGGCCGCGGGGTGCGCCTGCAGGGGAAGGGTCACAGCCTGAAGCGGAGCAGCGCCCTGCCAGGGGGGCATCCCTCAGGTATCGAAGTGCTGGAGCGACTGAACATCTTTGCTGTTCGCGCCAATTACATGGCCCAGTTCCGGGAATACCTGGAGCGCGAGGGGCTTGATACCGGGGGCATGGTTGAGCTGCCGCTTCCGATCAAGCGAAACGATGCTTTTCTGAAGAAAAAACTTATCGCTCCCCGGCTCCCCAAGGAGAGTCGTTTTGCCGAGTCGGAACGGTTCATGCTCTGTTGCAACAGCGCAGTCAGGGTTACGCTCGATATGTCGGTGCAGGTGGAACGGCTCGGCAGTTCAACGGGGGCGTTTCAATCGGCCACGTACCTTGCGGGAGAGGAAAGGCGGATTGGAAAAGCTCACATGGCCTTGCTCGATTGGGAAGCGCTCTATCTGGAGATGTTGGCCTACAAGGAGGAGCAGGGATTCCATAATCTTGTCATCCGTCCGGAGCACCCCCTTCAGATACTGACGGCCGAAGAACCGGCGTTGTATGGCCTGATTTGTGACGAAACCCTTCTGAAGCCGGTGACAACGGCTCAAGCGGTGCGGCTGCAGGCGATTGCCGGCAGCGTACTGAAGAAATATCTCGAACGCTTCTACCGGCTGCGGCAGCAACGGTGGGATTCCAGCCAGATGGTATATGCACCGCTGCAGAAGGATGATCCCAATTTCCAGGATTATGTGGTCAAAGTTCCACGTAACGAAGCTGAATTGATTGAAGGGATAAAGGAAACGATTGACGAGGGGAAGCGGTTGTATCGGGAAATGGTTGCCGAACCGCCGACACTCTATTTTGATCGCCATCTTTATCAGCCGCTGCTTGTTCAGAAAGGCAATACAGTAAAAACCTCTCCGCCCGGGCTCAACGAGAGTGAGCGCCGTTTCGTGCAGGATCTCATGGTTTACTGTCATTCCAGCCCGTCGGAGCTTGAAGGGAAAGAGCTGTTTCTGCTGCGCAATCTGAGTCGGGGAAAGGGGATAGGTTTCTTCGAGAATAGTGGTTTTTATCCGGATTTCATCCTCTGGGTCACCGAAGGGAAGCTGCAGCGTCTGGTTTTCATCGAGCCGCACGGCATGCTCAATGAAGAACACCCGTCTATCAATCCGAAAATATATCTGCACAAGAAACTCCAGGATCAGGCTGCAGCGGTGCTCAAGAAATCGAAGGTCAGGGACCTGACGCTTGATGCCTATGTTCTTTCAGTAACTCCCTTTTCTGAGCTCCGAAAACGGCACGGGGAAGAATGGACCAAGGCAAAATACGCCGATGCCCATATCCTTTTCTTCGGTGATGGCGACAGTTCGTATATCAAGATGATCGTGTCAGGTACCCTCCCATGAAACACCTTATCCTCGGCACCGCCGGCCACATCGACCATGGCAAGACATCGCTGGTCCGTGCTCTCACCGGCATCGACACCGACCGCCTCCCCGAGGAGAAGAAGCGGGGGATCACCATCGAGCTCGGCTTCGCCCACCTGGAGTTGCCGGACGGTGTCCAGTTCGGCATTGTGGACGTGCCGGGGCACGAGCGTTTCGTCCGGACCATGGTGGCAGGGGTGGGGGGGATGGACCTGGTGATGCTCGTCATTGCCGCCGACGAGGGGATCATGCCCCAGACTCGGGAGCACCTGGAGATCTGCCAGCTGCTGGGGGTGAAAAAGGGGCTCGTGGCCCTCACCAAGAGCGACATGGTGGACCCCGAGTGGCTCGGCCTCGTGGCCGAGGAGGTGCGGGACTACCTGGCGGGGAGCTTTCTGGAGGAGGCTCCGATCGTGCCGGTTTCGTCCCGGACCGGCGCAGGGATCGATGAGCTTAAGGGTGAGTTGGCCCGGCTTGCCGCCCAGGTGGAGGAGAAACGGAGCGAAGGGGCATTCCGCCTCCCCGTAGACCGGGTCTTCACCGTCACCGGTTTCGGCACGGTAGTGACCGGGACGCTTCTGGCCGGCGAGATCCGGGTGGGGGACGAGGTGGAGATTCTCCCCTCCGGCAGAGAGGCACGGGTGCGCGGCGTCCAGACCCACGGCCGGAAGGGTGACGCGGCCGGCGCCGGCCAGCGGGTGGCCGTGAACCTCCAGGGGGTGGAGCATACGGAGGTGGTGCGGGGTGACATAGTGGTGCCCAGGGGAGTCTTCCGGGTCACCCGGGCCGTTGATGCCCGTCTCGATCTTCTCCCTACAGCGCCCAGGGAACTTCGACACCGGGCCACGCTCCGTCTTCACTCCGCCACCTACGAGGTGCCGGCCCAGGTGATCCTCCTGGACCGCGACGCCCTTGCGCCGGGTGAGTCGGCCTTTGTCCAGCTTCGCCTGAAGCACCCAGTACTCCTTCTCCCCGGCGACCCCTTCGTGCTCCGTTCCTATTCCCCCCCGATGACTGTCGGCGGCGGGGGGGTCCTTGATCCGATGCCTCCTCGACGCCGGCGCCGCTCCGATGAGGCGTTGGCGCTCCTCCAAGCCCTCGGTGAGCATGCCGAGACGGACACCGTCAGGCTCCTGGTGGCCGGGAGCTTCCTCTCCGGCGTTGCCTTCGAGGAAATAGTCATCCGCAGCGGGCTCACTGCCCGAAAGGCCGAGGCTGCCCTAGCGCCGCTCCTTTCCTCCGGCGAGGCGGTACAGGTGGTCCGGGAGCCCCGGATTCTTCTCTCCCGGGAGGCGTTCACCTCCCTCAAGGGCCATCTCCTGGGTGAGGTGGAGGGGTATCTGCGCGACAACCCCCTTCGGGAGGGGGTCGGCAAGGAGGAATTGAAGACGCGGCTTCCCAGGCGGAGCGATCCCCGGTTCTTCACCCCGCTGCTGATCTCCCTCGAAAAGGAGGGGAAGGTGGTGGTGGACCGCGAGCTGGTGAAGCTTCCCGGCCGCAGGGGGCAGCCGACGGTGGACCAGGCCGGCCTCCAGGGGCGGATCGAGGCAGCCCTCGGGCGGGGGGGGGCGGAACCTCCCACCGTGAAGGAGTTGTGCGACCAGCTTCGCTGTGGCGAGAAGGAGCTTCTAGAGCATCTGAACATCCTCGCCCGGGATGGGCGGGCCGTGAAGCTCAAGAGCGACGTCTTCTACGCGCCCGAGCCCCTTGGCGAAATCCGGAGAAAACTCATTTCCCACCTCAAGGAAAAGAGGGAAATCACGCCGCCGGAGTTTCGCGAAATCACGGGGCTTTCCCGCAAGTTCATGATTCCCCTCTTGGAATTCTTCGACCAGGAGAAGGTCACCATCCGGGTCGGTGACAAGCGGGTTCTGCGCAAGGGGTAGCCGTAACCATCGGTTATTTCCCGATTTGCATTACCGCCGTTCTCGCGTTATCTTTAAAACGTGGATGCGCAAGGTCGTTACATGGGCAGGCGCAAGCATCCGACCGTGATCCCGGAGAGGTTTCGGGGCCAGGCGGCTGAGTGCGGTGGGTGACCAGGATGGACCCCCGATCCTTCGAGAGAATCATCGCCGCGAATGAAAGCCGGCTGTGCGACCAGGTGCTTCGGTACGCCTCGGAGCGTGGCCCTGCTCGGTGCGAGGCGTCCGGTCAGGAGGCGTTGCGGTCTTTTGTGGCCGAACTGTCCCGGGCCCTTGTCCAGGTTTTCTCCTCCCACTATCGGGCCACTATCCCTGACGCGGACGCCGGCCATTCCGCGGATCCTGCTGAAACCTTTGGTATGGCGGCGGCCCAACGACGGCGCGGCAACGGTGAATCGTCCGCTATTTCCCTGGAGATCATAAAGTTCTGCCGTCAGAGTTGCCTGGACCTGGTCAGGGAGCAGAAATTCCCCACAATCGAGGAAGTGGAGACCCTGACCCTCTTGGAGCGGTTCTTTGGCCGTGTTGAAACTGTTTTCTGTGCCGAGTGTGCCAGTCTCACCGCCAGGGCATCGGCTGAACTCGTTGCGGCCAATACTCTTCTGGAGCGGGAGATAGCCCGGCATGGCAAGACCGCGGAGGCCCTGGAGCGCTCCGAGCGGCTCTTCCATACTGCCATCGATGCACTCGCGGCCCATATTGCCATTCTGGACTGTGATGGGACCATCATGGCGGTCAATCGGGCATGGCGCGAGTTTGCCGATGCAAACGGCTTCATGGGGGATGATTACGGCATTGGCTCCAGCTACCTGGCGGTTTGCGACAGCGCCACCGGTGACGATGCTGAGAGCGCCCGTACGGCCGCCAGGGGGATTCGCGACCTTCTGGACGGCAGTTGCCGTGAATTCCATCTGGAATATCCGTGCCACAGCCCCGACGAACAACGATGGTTCCAGGTTCGTGCCACCTGTCTCAAAGGGTTTGATCCGGCGTGCGTTGTCGTGGCCCACGACAGCATCACCGAGGTCAAGCGTGCCGAGGAAAAGATCCTTTCATTCACCCGTGAGCTGGAGGATCGGGTCAGGCAGCGCACGCTGCAGCTCGAACTCACCAACAGGGAGCTGGAGGGGTTCTGTTATGCGGTTTCACACGATTTGCGCGCCCACTTGGCCCGGCTCGAGGGGCTCGGGCGGGGGCTCTTCGAGGACTACGGATCGAACCTGGACAGCCAGGCGCGGCATTACGTGGAGCGGATCTGCCTGATCAGCATCGAGCTCAGGCGGATCATCGACGCCCTGCTCGACCTGAGCAGGGTCACCCGTTGCGAACTCTCCTTCCGGGAGGTGAATCTGAGCGACGTGGCCCGCTCTGTGGCCGAGGAGCTGCGGATGATGCAGCCGCGGCGTCGCGTGTCGGTAACCATCGCACCCAACATTGTCGTGAGGGGAGATCCGAGCCTCCTCGCCATTGTAATGAAGCACCTCTTCGGCAATGCCTGGAAGTTCACCGAACGGCAACAGGCGGCGGAGATCGAGTTCGGGATGACCCCTCGGCACGGGCTGAACGTCTACTACGTCCGCGACAACGGTGTCGGCTTCGATATGAGGTATGCCGGGCGGCTCTTTCAGCCGTTCCAGCGGCTCCACAGTCCCGGGGAGTTTGAAGGGGTCGGGGTTGGCCTCGCGACCGTGCAGAGGATCATCCAGCGCCATGGAGGAAGGATCTGGGCCGAGGGGGAGATGGGGCGGGGGGCAACCTTTTACTTTGCCCTCCATAGCTGACATCGTTAACAGAGGGCTGGACGAAGCGGTTTGGGGAGTAAATTTTCTTTGCGGGGGAGTAACTGTGCCGATGGACAAGAAGCTGATTCTTCTGGTGGAGGATAACCCGGATGACGAATTCCTCGCGTTGCGCGCCCTGCGCAGGCAGGGGATGGACAATGTTGTCGTGGCCCGCGACGGCGAAGAGGCCCTTGCCTACCTCTTTGGAACCGGCTCTCCGGGGAACGGGGGGGCGCCCCTCGAACCGGCCTTTATCCTTCTCGACCTGAAACTGCCGAAAATAAACGGCATAGAAGTCCTGCGAGTCCTGCGCAACGACGAGAGGACCGGGCGCATCCCGGTCATTGTCATCAGTTCGTCCCGTGAGGAGTGCGACCTGAGCCGCTGCCACGAGCTGGGTGTTCTCAGCTACCTGACCAAGCCGGTGGACGGGGGAGAGATTGTTGACATTCTGGAAAAGGCTCGACTTCTGAATTATTCTGCGCCGTAAAGGCCATGTATCCGGCATGGTTGGCGGAACCGGCGGCAAAGCGGCAAAAATCCCTTCACAACCAGTGGAATGTGTGGTAATTAATTCACCTTTCCACCCTCTTCCCCTTCGTACATCTCCCGCGACGGTTACCCGTGATGGCCAAGAAAATATGCATAGCGAATCAGAAGGGCGGGGTCGGCAAGACCACCACCGCCGTCAACCTTGCCGCGTCGCTCGCCGCGGCAGAGAAGCGGACGCTCCTCGTGGATATGGACCCCCAGGGGAACGCCGGAAGCGGCGTTGGCGTCGACAAGGGAAGCCTCAAGGAGTCGGTCTACGATGCCCTTATCAATGATGCCGATCCGGCGACGCTCATTGTCAGGACAGACCTAGCCTGTCTGGATCTCCTTCCTTCCACCACCGACCTGGCCGGCGCCGAGCTGGAGCTCGTGGCTGCCACGGGGCGGGAATGGAAGCTCCGGGAGGCCCTGGAACGCCTCGATGACCGGTATGACTATATCATCATCGACTGCCCCCCTTCCCTGGGACTCCTCACCGTCAACGCCATGACCGCCGCCGACTCGGTCCTTATCCCGCTCCAGTGCGAGTACTACGCCATGGAGGGGCTCTCCCAGATCATCAAGACCATCAAGCTGGTCCAGAAGGGGCTCAACCCGAGGCTCGCCATTGAAGGGATCCTTCTCACCATGTATGACGGCCGTATCAACCTTTCCCGCCAGGTGAGCGAGGAGATCCGGACCCACTTCGGCTCCCTTGCCTTCCAGACCGTGGTCCCCCGCAACGTGAGACTCTCCGAGGCCCCGAGCCACGGCCGCCCCATCATTCTTTATGACATCACCTCCAAGGGGGCCGTCACCTATATGGAGCTGGCCAAGGAACTCATGTCAAGGGAGGCGAACCATGGTTAAAAAGACCGGACTCGGCAGGGGGATGGCAGCCCTTCTCCCGGTCGTCGAGGAGGAGGGGAAGCGCTACTTTTCCTGTCCCATCGAAGAGATCCGCCCCAACCGGAACCAGCCCCGCAAGACCTTTACCCCCGACAAGCTGGAAGAGCTTGCCGCATCCATTCGTGAAAAAGGGATCATCCAGCCCCTGGTTGTGCGGAAAAAGGGGGACCACTACGAACTCATCGCCGGCGAGCGCCGCTGGCGGGCCGCCCAGAAGGCAGGGCTCCGCGAGGTGCCGGTGGTCATCCAGGACGTCTCCGAGGATACCGCCCTGGAGATGGCCCTCATCGAGAACATCCAGCGGGAGGACCTGAACGCCGTCGAGGAGGCCGAGGCCTACCATGCCCTCATGGAGAACTTCAGTCTGACCCAGGAGGAGCTGGCGAAGCGGGTCGGCAAGGACCGCTCCACCGTTGCCAATTCCCTGCGGCTCCTGAAGCTCCCCGCCGAACTGAAGAAGGACATTGTAGAGGAGCGCCTCGCCATGGGCCATGCCCGGGCAATTCTCGCCCTCGACTCGGACCAGCAGGTCCGGGAGGCCCGTGATGCCATCGTCAGGGGGAGCCTCACCGTCCGCGAAGCGGAAAGCCTCGTGAAGCGGTTGAAGGGAGGCCAGAAACCCAAGGCGAAGGCCGGGGCCGTGGAGGTCCATGCCGCCGATCTGGTGGAGCAACTGCAGCGTCGCTTCATGACCCGGATTGCCGTGCGAAAAAGCGGCAAGGGGGGGAAGATCGAGATCACCTACGGCAGCCGTGACGAACTTGCGAGAATCGTAGATATCCTGCTTGGTTGAGTCGCTGGCGACACGAGTTCCGCGCTCGCCCCAAGAGATGTAATTCGGATAAAGTTCTTGACATGCCGTATGCCGTGTGATAGCTAACGTCTGTTTTGCGGCCTTACGACCGCATATTTTTTTGATACATGCTTCATCGGCCACGAAACACAAAATACAACGGTGGATATTACGGAGTGGTAGCGTGATAAGTTTAGATCTTGCCTTTGTCATTCAGTTTGTGAACTTCCTGGTCCTCATGCTGGTTCTGAACATCTTCCTCTTCAAGCCGATCAGGAAGGTAATGGCAGACCGCAAGGCGCAGATCGACGGCGCCAGAGAGCGGGCCGCCGCTGTTGACAAGGACGTGCAGGAAAAAATGGCCCTCTACGAGGCCCGCCTCCGTGAAATCAAGGCGAAGGCCAATGCCGAGCGCGATGCCCTTCGGAGCGATGCGCTCCGGGAGGAGGCCGCCGTCATCGAGAAGGCCCGCAAGGAGGCCGCCGATTCTCTCTCCTCCATCAAGAGCAGGGTGGCGAAAGAGACCGCCGATGCCAAGGAGTTTCTGACGGTTCAGGCCCGTTCCCTGTCCCTTGAAATCTGCGAGAAAGTCCTCGGGAGGAGTCTGTAACATGGCATACGCGTTCAAGAAAAAAGGGCTCCTGAAACCCATGCTCATGACCGCTGCGGTCTGTCTCGCCGTGGCCGGCTTGGCAGTCCTCGGGTTTGCCGCCGAGGGGGGCGAGGGTGCCCACCACGTCGACACCGGCAAGCAAATGAAGGACTTCATGTGGCGGGTGATCGACTTTATTGCCCTGCTCGGCATCATTGTCTGGGCTCTCAAGAAGGCCAATGCCAAGGGTGCCCTGGCAGACCGCACCGCCAGCGTCGAGAAGGCCCTGCGCGAGGCTGAGGAGGCTCGGGCCGCCGCCGAGAAGAAGTTCGCCGAGTACAGCGGTAAGCTGGATAAGGCAAATCAGGAGATCGACGAAATCTATGCCGCCATCCGCAAGGAAGGCGAACTGGAGAAAGAGCGGATCATCGCGGAGGCCAAGGTGACCGCCGACAAGATCCGCGAGCAGGCCGCTGCCACTGCCTCCCAGGAGGTCCTCAAGGCAAAGGCCGAACTCCGTGAGGAGGCTGCACGCCTTGCCGTGCAGATGGCAGAGCAGGCCCTGCGCGAAACCATCAAAAAAGACGACCAGGATCGGTTGGTCAACGACTATCTTACGAAGGTGGAGAACTTACATTGATCTCGAACGCTATTGCACGTCGCTACGCCAAGGCGCTGGTGCAGCTCGGGGCCGAGGAGGGCGCGGTTGACCGTTTCGGTTCCGAACTGGGGCAGTTTGCTGCCCTGCTTGACGGAAACGCCGACCTGAGCTCCGTCCTCAAAAGTCCCGCGTACCGCATTGAAGCCAAGAGGGAGATTCTCAAGGACATCCTTGCGAAGCTGAGCCTCTCCGGCACGGTCTCCAACTTTCTCCAGGTTCTTCTCGATCGAGGGAGAATCGGGTTTCTTTCCCAGATTGCCCACAGCTACGCCACATTCGCCGACGAACTTTCCGGGGTCATCCGGCCGGTTCTCACCTCGGCATTCCCCTTGGCCGATACCCAGGTGGAGAGTATGAAGAGCGCGCTGGCGAAGGCAACCGGCAAGCAGGTGCAGCTATCGGTACAGGTGGACTCCGCCCTCATCGGCGGGGTGGTCACCAAGATCGGCGACAAGGTTTTTGACGGCAGCGTACGGACCCAGTTGAACAGGATTCAGGATATATTACAGAAGGGGTGAGAGGTTCCATGGAAATCAGAGCCGAAGAAATCAGCGAAATTATCCGCAAGCAGATCAAGGAGTACGGCAAGGAGGTTGAGGTAGCCGAGACCGGCACCATCATCTCCGTCGGTGACGGTATCGCCCGCATCCACGGCCTGGACAAGGCCATGGCCGGCGAGCTCCTGGAGTTCCCCGGCGGGATCTCCGGCATGGTTCTCAACCTCGAAGAGGACAACGTCGGTGCGGCGATCCTCGGTGAAAACAACGAGACCATCAAGGAAGGCACCACCGTCAAGCGGACCGGCAGGATCGTCGAGGTTCCGGTCGGCGAGGCCCTCATCGGCCGCGTCGTCAACGCCATCGGCCAGCCCATCGACGGCAAGGGCCCCATCAATACCTCCACCTTCAGCAAGGTCGAGGTGAAAGCCCCCGGCATCGTCAAGCGTAAATCGGTTCACCAGCCGATGCAGACCGGCCTCAAGGCCATCGACGCCATGGTCCCGGTTGGCCGCGGCCAGCGGGAGCTCATCATCGGCGACCGCCAGACCGGCAAGACCGCCGTTGCCATCGACACCATCATCAACCAGAAGGGTGGCGACCTCATCTGTATCTACGTCGCCATCGGGCAGAAGCGTTCCACCGTTGCCCAGGTGGTGAGCAAGCTCCAAGAGCACGGGGCAATGGATTACACCATCATTGTTTCCGCCTCCGCCTCCGAGCCGGCACCGCTCCAGTTCATCGCGCCCTATACCGGCGTCACCATGGGCGAATACTTCAGGGACAACGGCAAACATGCCCTGATCATCTACGACGACCTTTCCAAGCAGGCCGTTGCCTATCGTCAGCTTTCCCTGCTCCTTCGCCGTCCGCCGGGGCGTGAAGCTTACCCTGGCGACGTCTTCTATCTCCACAGCCGCCTCCTCGAGCGTGCCGCAAAGCTCTCCGACGACTGTGGTGCCGGTTCGCTCACAGCGCTCCCGATCATCGAGACCCAGGCCGGCGACGTTTCCGCCTACATTCCGACCAACGTCATCTCCATTACCGACGGCCAGATCTACCTGGAGAGTGACTTGTTCTACTCCGGCGTACGCCCGGCCATCAACGTCGGCCTCTCGGTCTCCCGGGTCGGTGGTTCCGCCCAGGTGAAGGCCATGAAGCAGGTTGCCGGTACGCTTCGTCTCAACCTCGCCCAGTACCGTGAGATGGCTGCCTTCGCCCAGTTCGGTTCCGACCTGGACAAGGCGACCCAGATGCAGCTTGCCCGCGGTGAGCGGCTCGTTGAGATCCTCAAGCAGCCCCAGTACCGTCCGATCCCGAACGAGAAGCAGGTACTCATCATCTTCGCCGCCAACAACGGCTTCGTCGACGACTATCCCGTTGCTTCCCTGCGCCGGTACGAGAGCGAGCTCTACTCCTTCTTCGACGGCAGGAAGGCCGATATTCTCGCCGAACTGCGCGACAAGAAGGCGATCGATGACGACCTCAAGGGCAAGATCGTCGCCGCCCTTGAAGAATTCAAGAAGGAATTTACTGCGTAATCTAAGGACGGTCCTCACACTATGGCAAGCTTGAAAAGCATCAAAAAGCGTATTGTCTCGGTTAAAAACACCAGACAGATAACCAAGGCCATGAAGATGGTCTCGGCCGCGAAGCTGCGCCGCGCCCAGGAAAACGTAGTAGCCGCCCGCCCCTATGCGAAGAAGCTCGGAGAGGTTCTCGGCCGGCTGGCCAAGAGCCAGGATGGTAGCGAAAACCCTCTCCTGCAGAAGCGCATCAGCCAGAAGGCCCTCCTGATTGTGGTTACCTCTGACCGTGGCCTGTGCGGTGGTTTCAACGCCAACATCTGCAAGGCTGCGGAGCGTTTCGTCAAAGAGAAGAAGGGCGAATTCGCCGAAATCTCCGTGATGACTATCGGCCGCAAGGGGTTCGAGTTCCTGAAAAACCGTCAGAAGATCCATAAGAATTACGGGAACATTCTTTCGAATCTCAGCTATCCGACCGCCGCGCTGCTGGCCCAGGAAGTGATCGAAGGGTATATTGCAGAGGAGTATGACGAGGTTTTTCTCCTCTTCAACGCATTCAGAAGCGTCATGTCCCAGGACATCACCCTTCAGCAGCTCCTTCCGATCGTCCCCGAAGTGACCGCCGACGAGGAGTACGCTCCAGAGTATATCTACGAGCCCTCCAAGGGGGAGCTCCTTGCGGAACTCCTCCCCAAGCACATCGAGGTGCAGATGTTCAAGGCGCTGCTGGAGTCGGTGGCATCGGAACACGGTGCGCGGATGACCGCCATGGACAGTGCGTCCAAGAACGCCACCGAGATGATCGGCAAGCTGACCCTCCAGTACAACAGGGCCCGCCAGGCCGCCATCACGACCGAGCTCATGGAGATCATCTCCGGCGCCGAGTCGATCAAGGGATAAATAATCTCACGATTATACAATAGAAGGCCCTGCACGGGCCGCAGGAGGAAGAGGCACCATGAGTCAGAACATCGGTAAAATTTCGCAGGTCATCGGCGCGGTTATCGACGTCCAGTTCGAGCCGGGCAAACTGCCTCCCATTTACAACGCCCTCCGGGTGACCAACCCGGCCATTGACGATAAGGAAAACAACCTGGTTCTCGAAGTTGCCCAGCACCTGGGCGAGAATTCCGTCCGGACCATCGCCATGGACTCCACCGACGGTCTCGTCCGTGGCCAGGCGGTCCTCGATACCGGCAAGCAGATCTCCGTACCGGTAGGCCGCAAGACCCTGGGCCGCATCCTCAACGTCATCGGCGAGCCGGTGGACGAAATGGGTCCGGTTGGCGCAGAGAAAGAGTACGGCATTCACCGCGACGCCCCTCCCTTCGTGGACCAGTCCACCAAGGTTGAAGCCTTCACCACCGGCATCAAGGTCGTCGACCTCCTCGCGCCCTACGCCCGGGGCGGGAAAATCGGCCTCTTCGGCGGCGCCGGCGTTGGCAAGACCGTTCTCATCATGGAGCTCATCAACAACATCGCCAAGCAGCACGGTGGTTTCTCAGTATTCGCCGGCGTCGGTGAGCGTACCCGTGAAGGGAACGACCTCTGGATGGAGATGAAAGAGTCCGGCGTTCTCGACAAGGCTGCCCTCGTCTACGGCCAGATGAACGAGCCGCCGGGAGCCCGCGCCCGGGTTGCCCTCTCCGCCCTCTCCATCGCCGAGTACTTCCGTGACGAGGAAGGGCAGAACGTGCTTCTCTTCGTTGACAACATCTTCCGCTTCACCCAGGCCGGTTCCGAGGTTTCCGCGCTTCTCGGCCGGATCCCCTCTGCCGTCGGTTACCAGCCCACCCTGGCCACCGAGATGGGCGAGCTCCAGGAGCGGATCACCTCCACCACCAAGGGTTCCATTACCTCGGTTCAGGCCATTTACGTTCCGGCCGACGACCTTACCGACCCGGCTCCGGCAACGGCCTTCGCCCACCTGGACGCAACGACCGTTCTTTCCCGTCAGATCGCCGAGCTCGGCATCTACCCGGCTGTTGACCCCCTCGACTCCACGTCGCGGATTCTCGATCCCCAGGTCATCGGCGAGGAGCACTACGCCATCGCCCGCCAGGTCCAGTACGTGCTCCAGAAGTACAAGGACCTCCAGGACATCATCGCCATTCTCGGCATGGACGAACTCTCCGAGGAGGACAAGCAGGTCGTTGCCCGCGCCCGGAAGATCCAGCGCTTCCTCTCCCAGCCGTTCCACGTGGCCGAGGCCTTCACCGGCAGCCCCGGCAAGTACGTGGAGCTGAAGGACACCATCAAGGGCTTCCAGGAGATCGTTGCCGGCAAGCACGACGACATCCCCGAGCAGGCCTTCTACATGGTCGGCACCATCGAAGAGGCCCTGGAAAAAGCGAAGAAACTTGCTGCCTAAGGTACACATGACCTCGTCGCAGGGAAGCCTCGACGGCTTCTCTGCAAAAAGGATGAAGATAGATGGCTGAAAAACTAAAAGTCGATCTGGTAACTCCCTATAAAAAGATCCTCTCCGAAGAGGTCGATGAGATTACGGCCACGGGTGCCCTCGGCGAGTTCAGCGTCCTCCCCGGCCACGCGCCGTTTCTCACCTCCCTGAAGATTGGCGAACTCACGTACAAAAAAGGCGGGCAGCTCTTCCATCTGGCCCTCAACTGGGGCTATTTCGAAGTGGAGGACGACAAGGTCACCGTACTCGTCGAGACCGCCGAGCGGGCAGACGAGATCGACCTGGAGCGGGCCAAGGCAGCCCTGGGGCGCGCTGAGGAAGCTCTTAAGCGTCTCAGCCCGGAAGACAAGAGCTACAAGGTCCAGGAAGCTGCCCTTGAGCGTGCCCTTGTCCGTATGCAGGTTGCGGGAAAGTCCACAAGGAAGTAACGAAACACCATTCACGTACCGAAGAGAGCGGCCATGCCGCTCTTTTTTTTTCACTGAAGCAGGGCCCGAATCCTGCTATGATTCCGCCATGTCAGATATCAAACCACGCATCGTCATAACCATGGGGGACCCCACCGGGGTCGGCCCCGAGATCATCGCCGCCGCCCTGTCCGATCCCCAGGTGAGGACGTGCTGTCGTCATCTGGTCATTGGCGACGCGGGCGCCATGGCCCGGGGAATTGCCGTTGCCGGCGCAGGGCTCAGGATCGAACGGGCGGATGCCATCATCCCGGACGATCCGGGCGAGGGGGTCCTCCGGCTCCGGGAGATTTCATCCCTCGGGGCCGAAGACATGCCCTACGGCCACCCCACCGTGGCCAGCGGCGACGCCATGTTCCACGCCATCTGCGAGGCGGCGCGGTTATGCCTTTCCGGAGACGCGGACGCCATGGCCACCGCGCCCATCAGCAAGGAGGCCCTGAACCGGGCCGGGCACCGGTATCCGGGGCACACGGAGCTTCTGGCCGAGCTGGCGGGGACGGAGCGGGTCGTCATGATGCTGGCTGGTTCGCGGCTGCGGGTTACCCTGGTCACCATCCACGAGGCCCTGGCGGACGTGCCGAATCTCGTGACCTTCGACAGGGTGCTGGAGACAATCCGGATCACCCACCGGGACGTGCACCGCTATTTCAAGAGAAATCCGCGCATCGCGGTCCTGGCCCTCAATCCCCACTGCGGCGAGGGGGGGATGTTCGGTGACGAGGAACCCCGGGTCATCGCGCCGGCCATCGGGGCGGCCCGTCAGGAAGGGATCGACGCGGTCGGTCCCCTCTCCGCCGACACCCTCTTCCATTTTGCCGTCCAGGGGGCCTACGACGCCGTGGTCTGCATGTACCACGACCAGGGGCTCATTCCCCTCAAGCTCCTTCATTTCGACGACGGGGCCAACGTGACCCTGGGGCTCCCCATCATCCGCACCTCCGTGGATCACGGCACCGCCTATGATCTCGCGGGGACCGGCCAAGCATCGGCCGAGAGCATGAAAGCGGCCATCCTCATGGCGGCGGAAATGGCGCGGGTGAAGGCAACGGGGGGCGGAGAACCGTGAACATCAAAAAACTGCTCTATCTGGCCATCGGGGCCGTGGTCGTCTATGGGGCATACATCGCCGTATCCCTCATGTTCCTGCCGTCGGTGGAGGAGCTGAAGAACCGGCGCATGAACATGACCATCCAGGTGAGGGACTGGCACGGGGAGTACCACCCCCTCACCGTGGGACCGAAGAACCGCTACTGGACCCCGTCAGGGAGCATTCCGGCGGAGATGAAGTGGGCGGTGATCCTTGCCGAGGACGCCAACTTCTACAAGCACGAGGGGATCGACGTGAAGGCGATAAAGAACGCCATCAAGTACGATCTCGAAAAGAAGAGCTTCGCCCGGGGGGCTTCCACCATCACCCAGCAGGTGGCCAAGAACCTGTTTCTTTCAAGGGAGAAGACCATCACCCGCAAGGTGAAGGAAATCGTCCTGGCCAAGCGGATGGAGGAGGAACTGACCAAGGGGCGGATCATCGAGCTCTATCTGAACGTGGTGGAGCTGGGGCCCATGGTCTACGGCATCGGCCACGGCGCCCGGTATTACTTCGGCAAGCCCGCCTCGGCCCTGACCCCCCGGGAGTGCGCCTTTCTCGCCTCCATGCTGCCGGGGCCCCGGGTGGCCTACAATCCTTACAAGAACCTGGACAAGGTGCTGAAACGCTCGAACATGATCCTGCGGCTGTTGCGGAACAAGGGGGTTCTCTCGGCCGGCGAGTATCAGCAGGCCATGGGGCAGGAGCCCAATATTGCCGGTCTCCAGCGTAAGGTGGACGTCAGCATCGAGAGGGTGGAGGCGGTCTTCGAGAATGTCACGGGTGTCACCGGGCCCCAGGAGCCGGTGCCCGCGCCGGTGACCGAGGGGGAAAGCTCCTCCCAGGAGGCGCCGGCAGCGACGCCGCCGCCGGAGCCGGCCGGAGCGGCGCCTGAGGGAGAGGGTGGGGCGGCAGCTCCGCCGGTTCAGGAGGAGCAGAAATAGGAAAGGGCGGGGTTTCCCCCGCCCTTTTTTGCGTCAATGGTGTGTTGTTACTGGTACTAAATGCGATACCCCTCGATGGCCGGGTCCGAATACTCGTTGGGGACGACGATGATCCGCTCTTCACCGTCGATCACCACCTTCACCCGGCAGTCGACGCCCGGCTCTGCCCGGGTGTAGCGCAGCAGGATCTTTGCGGAGGTCTCCAGGAGTCCGTCGTCCACCACGCCCATGAGGACGCCGAGGGGGCTCGACCCCTCGATCCAGCGGAGCGTCGCCTCGCCGGGCAGGATGTTGTGGGAGAGAAGCTCGTTTTCCGCCTCGTTGCGGCCGATGAGGGCCTTGGTCCGGGGACCGACCCGGAAGTGGCGCGCCACCTTCAGAAGGCGGAAATCCCGCAGGTTCAGCTGGTCCGAGTGGTCGAACACGTCCTTCACCTTGGAGACGAAGGATACCTCGGTCAGGAGGCAGCCGCCGGCGGGGCAGGGGTAGTTCTTCACGTCCAGATCTTCGGCCAGCTGCATCTGCTCCTTGCGGGAGCGCCCCTGGATGGCCAGGAGCTTCTCCCGGTCCACCCACCCTTCCTTTTCGGGTGTAGTCGGCTCGAAATGCTTGGCCGAGAGGGGTCGGAGCAGCAGCCCGGCCAGGCCGCTTTCACGCTCGATGATGTCGAGGGTGTGGCGGCGCTGGCTCATGGGGCGCTGGCCCAGCACCTCGCCGGTGATGACGAAGTCGGCGCCGCTTTCGGCCATGTGCTCCTTGGCCTTGCGGAGCAGAAAGATCCGGCAGTCGATGCAGGGATTCATCCCCTTGCCGTAGCCGTGCCGGGGCTTTCTGACCACCTCCAGGTAGTCCACACCCTTGTGCATCACCTTGATGGGGATGCCGAATTCCTCGGCCACGCGGATTGCTTCCGATTTGCATCCCGCGTTTTTTCCGGTACAGGTACAGAAGGGAGATGTGAAGTTGAGGGCTTCGACCTCAATCCCCTGCTCAAGCATGACCTTGACCGCAAGGGTGGAGTCGAGCCCCCCGGAGAGGAGGGCGAGGGCTTTTCTTTTCATGGAACGCTCCTGGGGCGCCATGACGGGCGTCGGCACATGCAGGGCCGGTCACGGAACCGAAAATTTTTCATGAGCCTACCACACGGCCCTTGACCCTGTAAAGGTTGAGGAGTTCGACAAGCCGAAAATATTCCTCAAGAATTGTGCTAACCCGACCGATTTAATCAAAAGGGAGGATCACCATGGAAAGCATCGTACGGCCGGGGTCCCTGGGGGACATACTCTTCCGGTGCCAGATAATCAGCGAAGACGACATTCGGGCAGCCCTCGACGAGCAGAAGGCATCGGGGTGCCGCTTTGGCGAGGCCCTCGTCAAGCAGGGGGTCGTTACCCAGGAGGACATCGACTGGGCCCTCTCCAACCAGCTCAACATTCCCTATGTTCGGCTCAAGCCGGCCATGGTGGATGAGGGGGCGGTGGCGCTGGTCCCGGCGCCCCTGGCGCGCCAGCACAACCTCATTCCCCTTATCGCCACCGGCGACGAGATCAGCATCGCCATCGCCGACCCCCTGAACGGCACCGCCATCGCGGCGGTGGAGAAGGCCGCCGGCTGCGCCGTGTCGGTGTCGGTGGGGCTTTTGCGGGAAATCCGCGAGATGCAGGAGCTCTTCTACGGGTCTCCGGAGGAGACCGACACCCTCGGCTTCCAGTCGGCCAGCTTCCCGGCCGCCGCCCTCACGGCCATCAACCACGACCTGACCGGCGCAAAATTTGTCGATTACCTTCTCCTCTTCGTGGTCCAGCAGAAGCTCTCGTCCCTCTCCCTGCAGCCCCTGGGGGATTCGGTGGCCGTGGTCTGCCGCCGGGGCGGGGTGGGGCGCGAGGTGGGGCGGCTCTCCCCCACCCACTACCCCGAGGTCGTCATGCGGGTGAAAAAACTGGGCAAACTGGTGGTGGGGGAGTTCGCCACGCGCGGGGTCTTCGCCTTTGGGTGGAAGGGGCGGACGATCCCGTTCCAGGTGGCGCTCCTGCGGGGGGAAGGGGGAGATTACCTCACCTTCAGGATGCGTGTTGACGCAGCTTTTCCCGACGCCGTGGCCGACATGGGGCTTCCGGATGCCACAGCGGCCCGCTTTGCGGAACTGGCTGCCGCAGGCCGGGGGATAGTGGTCGTGGGGGCCCGGGAAGAGGAGATGCGGGGCCGGCTCATGGAGCTCTACCTCCATGAGTGCGACACCGCCGGCAAGACAGTCATCATGGTGGGGAGCGGCCCGCCCCAAGGGGGGAGGCGCTTTCCCCGGGTACCGGTACCTGCCGGCACCGAGGTGGGTGCCGTGGTCATGGCGGCCCTTGAACACGATCCCGACATCCTGATCCTGGAGGATGTGGCCGACGGCAAGGTCTTCGCGGCCGCCTGCCGGGCTGCCCAACGGGGGACCCTCGTGGTGGCGGGGCTTGGCTGCGGTGACGGGGCCGGCGCCCTGCAGCAGCTCATCTCCTTCCGCGACAGGCACGTGCTCACCCCAGCCCATTTGCGGGGAATCATCGTCTGCGCCGGGGTGCGCACCCTCTGCCCCGACTGCCGCACGGCCGCCCCGTCCTCACCCGACGAGACGGAGCCCTCCTTCCGGGCGTCGGGGTGTCCGGCCTGCGGCCAGACCGGCTACGGGGGGACCCGCTTCCTCATGGACGTCATCACCTTCGACCAGCGGCTGCGGGAGTGCTTCGAGACGGTCCGCGATAGCAGCGAGGTGCTCGGTTTCCTGCGGGATCATGGCTGGCGGGGAATCGCCGAAGACGGGAGAAAGCTCCTTGCGGAGGGGGTCCTCTCCCGGGAAGATTACACAGCCTCCCTACTCAGCTGACGGAGACGGCATATGGCACGCATCGACACACTCTTTAAAATGCTCAAGGAACAGGGGGCCTCGGACCTCCACCTCTCCTCCGGGTCGCCCCCCATCTTCAGGCTCCACGGCGAGATGGCCCGCCAGAACTTCAAGCCCCTCACCAATGAGGAGTTGAAGGTCATCCTCTACGAGATCCTGACCGAGAAGCAGAAGGCCGACTTCGAGGCGCGCCACGACCTCGACTTTGCCTACGCCATCCCGGGGCTTGCCCGCTTCCGGGGCAACTATCTCATGACCCACCGGGGAATCGCCGCCGTCTTCCGTATCATTCCCAGCAAAATCCTCTCGGCCGACGATCTGGGGCTCCCCGAGGGGGTCCGGAAGATGACCATGTTCAAGAAGGGGCTCGTGCTGGTCACCGGCCCCACGGGGTCGGGGAAATCCACCACCCTGGCCGCCATGATCGACCTCATCAATATTACCCGCAAGGAGCACATCCTCACCCTGGAAGACCCCCTGGAGTTCATCCACGAGAACAAGATGTCGCTTTTGAACCAGCGCCAGATCGGCGAGCACTCCGACAGCTTCACCAATGCCCTCAGGGCGGCACTGCGGGAAGACCCCGACGTGATCCTCGTGGGGGAGATGCGGGATCTGGAGACCATCAGCCTCGCCATGAGCGCTGCCGAGACCGGCCACCTGGTCTTCGGGACCCTCCATACCAACTCGGCGTCCAAAACCATCGACCGGATCATCGACGTATTCCCCAAGGACGCCCAGGAGCAGACCCGCACCATGCTCTCCGAATCTCTCAAAGGGGTCGTCTGCCAGCAGCTTCTCAGGACCGCCGACGGCAAGGGGAGGGTGGCGGCCCTGGAGATCATGCTCGGCACCCCGGCCATCGGCAACCTGATCCGGGAGGGGAAGACCTTCCAGATCCCCTCCATCATCCAGACCGCCAAGCGGGACGGCATGCAGCTCATGGATCAGCACCTCCTGGACCTCTTGAAGATGAAGAAGATCAACCCCGAAGAGGCCCACCGCTGCTCCCAGGACAAAAAGCAGTTCGAGCAGTACCTGGCGGAGAAGCCGGCCCAGTAGAGCGTTTTTCCCTCAGACGGACTCCTCTTCCCGAGGGAAGGGGGCCCGCCTGAGGGATAGTCTCATGCAATCAGGCGCTCCACGAACTCCGTCATCAATCGCAGAACGACATCAGTCTGTTCATGGTGCGGAGTATGGCCGCACCTCTCCACCATCGCCTTCCGGATATCCCGTGCCTTTGCCGCGATCGAATCCACCTGCGCGACCGTGCCGTAGTTGTCTTCCGTCCCCTGCAGGAGCAGCACCGGACATTCTATGGATGGCAATGCATATTCGATATTCCAGTGCTTGAAACCCTCGCTGAGCCAGATGTCGGACCATGCCTTGAAGAGCCCCTCCGTCTTGTCTCCGTGATACCTGAAGAGTCCGCGCAATCCTCCCGCGTTGAAGGCATCCGTCGTGGCCCGGATGCCGGCCAGCGTCTCTTTCTCCACGAAAACATGGGCCGCCTCGCCGATGAACCCCTTCAGCCGCGGAGGTTTTTCTGCCGCGGCAATCAGGCCGATACTCCCCCCGTCCGAGTGGCCGATCAGAATGTAATCTTTCTCCGGGATCAGCCGTGCGATAACGTCAGGCAACTCGATCAGGGCAGAGCTGTGCAGAAAATGAATGTTCATGGGGCCAGCCAGCGGCGAGGAATTGCCGTAGCCGAGACGGTCGTAGACAATGCCGGGACAGCCGGTTTCCTGGCAGAGCCCATGGGGGAACCCCTTCCACATGGCCGTGGAACCGAGCCCCTCATGGAGAAAGATCAGGTGGGGGCGGTCCGGTTTCCCGTCGATCAACTCGTAGTATATCTGTCTGTTCTGGCCGAGATTCAGGTGCGGCATGGGAAAAGTTCTCCTTGTGCGTGGCGTGGTTTCAGGAAGCGGCCGACTCCACGGGCCACCCTTTCTTACAACTAATGCAGCCGTAAAAATACTGTCCGCTCCGGGGGCCGCTTTGGAACTGGCGGAGGCTCATCTCGGTGCCGCACTGGGGGCAACTTTTCGCCGTGGGCGTGGGAGCTGTGACGGTCGGCGAGGCAGAAGTTGTGCTGTCTGCGCCGGTGGAATCCTCCATCGGGCGGGTGCCGTTGCACTTCGGAAACGCCGTGCATCCCCAGAACTCGCGGCCTGCGTGGGCACCCTGGCGCGCCACCCGCGTCTTCATCTCCGCGCCGCATTTCGGGCATGAGGGAAAGCTGACCGCCGGTCGGGAATCTGCCGGAGTTCCCGGCGTTGTGGGCTTCTCCTGGGCCACGTGGATCATATCCCTGAGTTTGCGACCGTCGACCAACTCGATGTTCAGTCCCCGGACAAATGCCTTTGCCTCTTCGGTGTACTCGCCGGAGGTGACGAAGTACCCGCCAGCGGCCCCCCGAGAGGCCATCACCCCGTAAAACTCCCGCATCGGTTGCACCCCGACCTTGAATGCTTTCCACTGCTTGCACTGCACCAGATACGTCTCGGACTTCTGGCGGAGGATCAGGTCAATGCCGCCGTCGGGTCCGTTTCCTCCCTCCCTCGTAACCTGGAAGCCGGAGAGCCGGTAGTACTCGGCAACCAGCCGCTCGAAGTCTTCCCAACTCATTTCGTTCAGGGTGGAGAATCCCGGGCGTGATGCCACGGTGTTGTAAATCTTCTTCTGTCTGGCCGCGTTGATGGCCGACAACAACGCCGCAAGGCCAAAGGCGAAGGGAAGTACGTACTGGCCGAACGTCGCCAAGGTGGTAATGAGCCCCTTTACGAATGCATCGCCCATTTGGCCGGGGGCGACGGTTGGGGGCATCACGGGGCGCGAGGCCACCGCATGGAGCACGAAATACGATACCATCGCCAGCGAGAGACCGGCCCACCAAGGGAGTTTGCTGGTCACCAAGATTACATCTTCAAGAGGGCTAGTTTTCTGTCGGGCCATGGAAAGTTCCTTGCTCGTATGGTTGGTTATTTGTGTCAGCCGCAGTACGTGCCAGGCTCCGCTTCTCGGGCCTGACCGATGGCGGCAAGGGTGGCCAGGAGTTCAGCAACCTTGTCGGTGCGGGTGCGCAGGAAGGCTCGGGATAAGGTCTTGGCGATGACCGGACCGGCGGCGTCCGTCAGGGTTGGCGCGCTCTGCCGCGCCGGAGGCCTCCCAGCGGCGGAGGAAGTCGGCGACGATGGCGGAGGTGGCGGGTGCTTCGGGCATGGTTCCCCTAAGAAGGTCATGGCATGGCAAAAACAGAGTACGGGGGCGAGATTAGCGCACTTTGGGGCCATTGTCGAGGGTCGGGGGGATTCTGGCTCTCATTGCGGGTCAGGGGTGAAAAGGACTCAAAAAAACCTTGCCAAAACACTGAATCGCGTGATATACAAACGGCTTCTGTGTCGGGGCGTAGCGCAGCCTGGTAGCGCACCTGCTTCGGGAGCAGGGGGTCGGAAGTTCGAATCTTCTCGCCCCGACCATAAAGATCAAGGGGTTACGGCAAATGCTGTAACCCCTTTCTTCTTTTGTGGAACCTCTTGTGGAACCTTTATTTGTTCCAGCTTGTCTTTACTTGTTTAATCGACGCGCGCATGAGCTTTGACGCACTGCATTTGATGTTTGTGAATCCTGAGTGCTTCGAGACTTCTTTGGCTAAGTAATTAGCCATGGTCTCGAGATCATCATCCATGATGGTATCTCTATTCTTGGCAATTTCCCTTCCGAAGCGTTTCAGTAACCCCCCGAGCGTAAAGTCGTCGTCTCCTTCGCTCTCAAGCCCGCCAAGCCTATCATACAATCTGCTGCAATCAGGATAATGTCCGTAATTTTCGTGCAGGTTTTCTGCAATCGCACCAACAAGCGCACCCCATCCGCCATTCGGTAGAATCTTTCCGAGATCAGTTGCGCTCACTACCGAGGCCCTGATTGAACTCGACAGGAGGGGTTCGAGTGATTTGTCGCAGGTCAAGAGATAATTGAGTCGCCATTCATTGCTGTCGGGGCCGTTGCCGCAAAGCCAAAAAAATTGATTTTCAGATGTTTGCCCTTTTGCCGAGAAAACAATGCCAATTTCGCTGAAGAGGGCTGAGATGCCGTGGTTCATATCCACTGCAAGGTCTTGCAAATGTTTCGGATGGCCTGGAGCAATGGGCTTCCACAAGGCGTAATCCGGGGGATTTATGCCTTCCAGCAAATATTCAGCGCTCACCTCAAATAACGTTGCTAGCGCTAGAGCGGTGCGTCTGGTTGGCAGTTTGTCCTTTTCCCACAACATTACTGAAGCACGGCTTACATCTGCAAACTCTGCAAGTGTTTGCTGCGTAAAGCCATTTAAAATTCGGAGTATTTTGATTCGCTCTCCAGAAGTCATGACTGCAACGTAGCAAATCGGGGGCTAATATTTCAATGCTAAATTGAATGATAAAAAATATTGACAAAACGGCCCGCATTATTTAGCGTTGAATTCAACCTTAAATAAAGATGGGAGGCTCTATGGAACCACTTATTGCGGACAAGACGTTGCGTGAAGAAATCGTGGGTGTCTCGGCTGTGACCTGGTGGCATTATCGCAAAAACGGCATGCTTCCACCCGCGATAAAGTTCGGCAGGCGTTATTACTACCGTCAACAGGATGTTGAACGCTGGCTCGCGGAAAGAGTTGGGCGTACCGCCGAGTCGCAAGCTGAGTAGGTTCCTGGTATGTCTCTACTCGCCAGCGCTCACCAAAATCCAGAGCATGCCGAGTTGGTTTCGGGCATCGAACATCAGAACGATGTACTTCGTGCTCCTGTCACACCCCGGTGTGACCCCGGTATGAGTACAGTCAGACCGTGTGAGCCAGGCTTGGATTGTCTCTCAGGCGGCAAACATGCTGATTTTTCGATGAGAGCGGAGGGTATGACTTCTGTCAGTCGGGAGTCCGACCGTCATCGCACCCCCGTCACCCCACCGTGTGACCCCCTCATACCAAGGGGGCATACCCTCTCCAGGAAACAGGCTCTTGTGCTGAATGAGTTGATACACAATCCGTCCAGAATGACGAGTTACAGCATGATCGGGTCTGCGCTGGGGTTGTCAAAGCCGGCTGTCCGAGATGCCGTGGAAAAGTTGTGCTGCAAGGGGTATATTTCCCGGCCGGAGACTGTAAGAGACGGCGTCTTTCAGGGATTCCGGTATTGGCTTGATGTTGAATTGTGCCGGCAATTCGTCGATTCAGGCGGCGTAAGTAATGAAAAATTCCACGGCCCCTCTCACACCCATGTCACACCCCCTACTCATACGGTCCGACCCCCGTCATTCCCCCCTCACACCTCCTTTAGTAGTAGTTCTGAACAAAAACTAACTACTCATGCAGTGAATTTGGAAGATCCAGAGCTGAGATGGTGGAAAGAGCAGGGGTTACGCCCACGTCAGATTGAATCGTGGCTCGAAGAGTTCAAGATGACGGCAGACGAGCTCACCATTTCCCTCAGATATGCGCGCTTTGATGTTCTGGTCAACGAAATCAAGGTGGGTGGTGCGCCTATAAACAACGTTCTCAACTGGTTCTATCGGATTTTATCAAAAGCAGGAATGTATGCGCGGCCGGCAAACTACAAATCGCTTTATGAAATGCGGGCAGAGGCGTTACGGGCCCAGCTTCAGCAGGACGAGGAGGTTTGCCGGCAAATAAGGGAGCTCGAATGCGAGGCACAATTCAGGCAAATCATGTCCGATCCGGAGGGCGAAGACTACCAATCGCTCCTGTCGCAGGTTTCTGATTTCACAGTAAACCTGAACAGCAAGACCGTGCTGGAAAGAGAACTGAAGGATATTTTCCTCTCGAAGGTTGAGGAAGAACATAGTGTGCCAGGTAAATTTGACCTTCCCCCGCTTACTGAACCAGTTTTAGCTTAGGTTTTTCGGTCTTTTGTTCTTTCAAAAAGGTTCTCGAAAATTCTTCCGGTGTCATGTCGTTCAGTGAGCTATGGGGTCTTGCGGTGTTGTAATCCTGCCGCCAGCCTTCGATGATTTTCCGGGCGCAGTCCAAGCTGATAAATACATTGTCGTTCAAGCACTCATCCCGGAATTTGCCGTTAAAGCTTTCGATATAGGCATTCTGAGTCGGTTTGCCCGGTTGAATGAACCGCAACTTGACGTTGTTCTCGTAAGCCCACAGGTCAAGCGCCTTGCTGATAAACTCCGGGCCGTTGTCAACGGTGATCACTTCCGGCAGTCCTTTGGTCAGGGCAATTCGCTCCAGAACTCTGGTAACCCGTTTGCCGGTGATGGAGTGATCGACTTCCAAGACCGGGCACTCTTTGCTTAGATCATCGACAACGGTCAGCACCCGGAAGCGTCTGCCGTTGTAGAGGCTGTCCGATACGAAATCCATGGACCAGTGCTGATTGATTCTCTCGGGCCTGTCCATGATCCCCCTCAAGTGGCTGATACGTTTCCGGTTCTTCTTCCGGCGCAAAGAAAGCCCTTCTTCACGGTAGAGACGCTCGGTGCGTTTATGATTGATCAGATAGCCTTCCCGTCGCAGCAGCGTATGCAGGCGGGGAGAGCCGAACTTGCGGCGCTGTTCGGCAAGTTCACGCAGGCGTGCTCTGATCTCAGCATCGTTTTTTGGTTTCGCCTGGTACCGGCAACTGCTCCGGCACAGCCCTACGATAGTACAGGCCCGTCTCTCGCTGAACTGGAACCCTTCTTTGAGATGGGTCACGATGTTTCGCCGGGCGGCAGGCGTTACCACTTTTTTGAAAGTACATCCTTGATGGCTTTGTTCTCAAGCATGGCATCGGCAAGCATCTGCTTGAGCTTCTTGTTCTCGTCCTCGAGCTGTTTGAGGCGCTTGGCTTCGGAAACCTCCATGCCGCCGTACTTGCTGCGCCAGGTGTAAAAGGTGGCGTCGCTGATGCCATGCTGGCGGCATAGGTCAACGATCTTCATGCCGGCTTGGGCCTGTTTCAGGATGCCAATGATCTGTTCTTCGGTGAAGCGCCTTGGTTTCATGTCTAGCAGACCTTTGAAAAACAAATAGAGAAAAAGCCTGACTTTTGATAGTATTTTGCGCATAACGTGCTGTGATTACAGGAGAAAGTTATGCGCGGTTCTGCTGAAACCTTCGGTCCCATGTTTGTCTATGTCACCACGGAGCAGTTCGTCTCGAAAAATCATCCGCTCCGTTCGCTCAAGCCCTTGGTGGATGCTGCTCTTTCAAAACTCGATCGCGATTTCGATGCCCTGTATTCGAAAACCGGCAGACCCTCGGTTCCCCCGGAATATCTGCTGCGGGGGCTGGTTCTCCAGTTTGTCTACTCGATCCGCAGTCATGTTGTCCTGATGGATCGCGTCAAATCGGACATGGCCTTTCGCTGGTTCATCGGCCTTGCCATCGACGACAAGGTCTGGGATCAGAGCGTGTTCTCCTACAACCAGGACCGCCTGATCAAAGCGGACATCGGGCGTCGGTTCCTGGATGAAGTCACCAAGCAGGCTGCCGCAAAGGGGCTGCTCTCCAACGATCACTTCTCCGTCGACGGTACCCTGCTGGAGTCCCTTGCCTCCATCAAGAGTTTTCGGCCCAAGGATGACGACGATTCCGACAAGCCGGCCGGTAACTTCAAGGGAGAGAAGCTCTCCAACGAAACCCACCGCTCAACCACCGACCCCGATGCGCGGTTGAGCAAAAAGAGCAAGGGGTCATCCGCCAAGCTGTGCGTCATGGGTCATGCCCTGAGCGAGAACGATAACGGCTTCGTTACCCAGATCGAGGTGACCCATGCCGATGGTACCGCCGAGCGCCGCGCCGCCAAGCAGATGGTGAAGCGCCAGAAGGGGAACCGGGCAAAGCGCATCACCGTGGCTGCCGACAAAGGGTATGACACCCCTGACTTTGTCAAGGAGATGCGCAAACTCAAGGTTACGCCGCATGTCGCCAGCAAGAAGAAGGGGACCGCGGTTGACGGTCGCACCACCCGTCATGCAACCTACCGGCAGAGTATGAAGAACCGCAAGAAGATCGAAGAGTTCTTCGGTTGGGCCAAGGTCATCGCCGGGTTCCGCAAACTCCGGCATGTCGGGCTTGAGAAGATCAGATTCTACTTCACCCTGGCTGCCGGATGCTTCAACTTGGTGAAGATGAGAAATCTCATCGCCCAAACGTAGGTGAAGTGCACTCGGGATGCCGAAAAGTCATCGTAAAAGGGCAAAAACGAACAAAATATCGAGTCAAAGAGCAGAAAAACTAGCAAACATCGCTGAAAAAGCTCACCCAAATCAGCCCCGATTAGGTATCTGACGGGATGGCAGGGACTGAATGGGAGACTTTTTCAAAGGTCTGCTAGTCTCCTTCGGGAGGTTCTAGACCGAAATCACTAAGTTTGCAATGGATCAGTTCGCGGGGGGAAGGTCAAATTGACTTATATTACAAAGTAATAAATCAAAATTTGGCAAAAAACAGAGCCGTCTAAATGGCTTATATTTCTCTACGTAAAATACAGTATGAGAAATATAAATAAATAAGCCGCCAAGGAGAATGAAATGCAGGCTGTTGTTGGAGCTGCCGGCGAGGCAAGAGCCAAACTGGTGAGACTGATTTACGAGTCATACATGTCAGGATTGAGCGTGCTGGAGATCACCCGTATTATGGGAGCCAGAACCTCAGATTATTCCTATACGGTATTGAGGAAGGCGGGGGCGATTAGTCCTCTCAAACGCGGTAAACCGCCAAGCATTGACTTGCCCGCGGGTTTGAGTAGTGTTTTTGAACAGAAAAAATTTTCTTTTGTCAAATGGTGCAATTTCTGGAAATTCTCGCTGGATGAGGCTCTTGATGCTCTTAGGAAAAGCGATCTAGTTGGAGAGTCGGATAGAGTCTTGGAAATCCACCGTGCCTTCAAGAGAGATTTCCCTGACCACTATACCAAGCTGTATCCGGACAGCCCGTTCGCGTATCTCAGCGTGGTGCGCCTGAAGCAAGGGCTCGTGAGGGATGCAACAAAACTGGACTTGGGGGTTTGCTGGGATAGCGACCGGCACTGCTTTGTGGCAAAAATCGTTGACGAAGGGATTGAGGGGTATGGAGACTCTTGGGCAAAGGCCGTGGGGGACCTTGAGCAGGTCTGGTGGATTACAAAGTCGGTAAAAAGATTGACTGATGCGATCGACGATTTGCTCGCTGCCGTTCCGGACTGAACATAAAGGGCAAACAACCCGATTACATCAAGATTCGCAACGAAACCCGGCCCAGATGAAGACCTGGCGAATAGCCCACCTACAGCAGGGATATTCCGGGCTATCACGACAAATCGCGACGATTCGTGACAAATAGACTTGCGAATCGCGACATTTGGCGACAAAATGCATGTCGCGATTCGTCGCGAATGTTTTTTGCGAGGCAAGACATGACTGATACATTGCTACCCCCGCGGCAGAAAGAAATTCTCACGCTGCTGGCCCTTCACCCGGCGGGACTACACAGTGAAGGTATCCGCAGCGGCCTGCAAAATGCACCTCATATGCGCACAGTACAGCGGTGGCTTGCGGAGCTGGTGAGAGAGCGGCACATTGCCGCCGTTGGCAAAGGCAAGGCGACGGTCTACAGGCTGCTTGCGCCGGTTGACATGTCCGCGGCACTGCCGGAGCCGGGAACACCAGGAGCGGAAGGGGCCTACGAGACATACATTCCGCTTTCCGAAGAGGGGCGCGAGATATTTTCCTACGTTCGCCGCCCGCGGGGTGGACGAACTCCTGTCGGCTACGAGCAGGGATTCCTTGATGACTATATCCCCAACGTAACATGGTACCTGGGTGAGATGACTCGCAGGCACCTGCACCGCATTGGCGATACGGGAGAGATCGAAAGGCCGGCCGGAACCTACGGCAGGGCCATCCTCAACCGTCTCCTGATCGATCTTTCGTGGGCATCCAGCCGCCTGGAAGGGAATACCTACTCCCGCCTCGACACCATGAATCTGATCGAGTTCGGCCGTTACGCGGAAGGGAAGGATGCCCAGGAAGCCCAGATGATTCTCAACCACAAGGCGGCCATCGAGATGGTGGTGGATGAAGCGGAAACCGTCGGTTTCGATGCGCATACCTTTCTCAGCCTGCATGGCCTGCTCTCCGAAAACCTGATGCCGGACCCCGACGCCAGCGGTCGTCTGCGCACCCGTCCTGTTCAGATCGGGGGGACCGTTTTCGTGCCCCTTGCCGTGCCGCAGCGTATTGAGGAGTGTTTCAAGGAAATCCTCCGGAAGGCTTCAGAAATTCGCGATCCCTTCGAGCAGGCGTTTTTCATCCTGGTGCATATCCCCTATCTGCAACCGTTCGAGGACGTGAACAAGCGAGTATCCCGGCTTGGAGCAAACATCCCGTTGATCAGGCACAACCTCTGCCCTCTGACGTTCATCGACGTGCCGGATCGGGCGTACATTGATGCCCTGCTTGGGGTGTACGAGATGAACCGGGTAGAGCTGCTACGGGACCTGTTTGTCTGGGCATACGAGCGCTCGGCGAGGGAATACGTCGTCGTTCGCAAGAGCCTGGCGGAACCGGAACCGCTTCGGCTTCGGTATCGCATGCAGATGCAGGAACTGGTGGCGGATATCGTCCGCAACAAGCGGCTGGATGTCTCGGAGGCAGTTGGACGGTACGCGGAGGACGACATCGACGAGCAGGACCAGCCTGCTTTCATCGAGATGGTAGAGGATGAAATCAAGCGCCTCCACCCGGGGATTATTGCCCGCTATCGCCTCAGACCGTCGGAGTTTGCCGCGTGGCAGGAAGCGAGACGGCTGAAATAATATCAGCTTTCAAAGGGTCAACTGTCGGATATAACAGCTGACAGTGAATGAACGGGCTTTTCAACGACTGGTGAGGGAGGATGGATAATCATGAATCCAGCCGAAATCAAATTTACCGGGGACACGATCCTCTGTGAGCAAAGCACCCTGCTCGAGTTTTGGAAATGGGCCTTTTCTGATTTGTGCGATGATGACATCAAAGGCATCTTTGCTGAATGGATGGTGGGGCTGCTTCTCGGGTTGCCCCTGGCAAGGTCGCGTCGTGTATCTTGGGCGGATAGCGACATTATTTTGCCATCTGGGATCCGCATTGAAGTCAAGGCATCAGCCGTGTGGCAATCGTGGAAGCTCGTAAATGAGGATGGGAGCGCAAAGCCTCTCCCTGCTTCAACTGCAGTGGACCCAAGGCGAATCCGATTTGGGGGGCTCCAGGCGAGGAGCGCGGTCACGCCTGTTCCGGTTAACGATGAAAGTCGTTTCAAGTCGGACTACTACGTCTTTTGTATGCACATGCAGACAGACCCCGCTTCGTGGGGTGCATGGAACCTGGCGCACTGGGAGTTTTATTTTGTCAGTCGGCATGAGCTCGCTGGCGCCGGCATCGGCAAATCAGTTTCCTTGGCCAAACTGCGAGAGATTGTGAGGCCAATGACTGCCCGGCAGTTCCAACAACACGCAAGACAGCTTCTCGATCTCCCAAGCGGATCCCTCCTCTAGCCTTCTGATGGCTCGCGCTACTAGGCTCTTCCGGCGTAGTTATGAGGCTTTTAATATTGTGGGCATTTTGACGGATGATACGTTGGGGCGAACCGTGAAAGTTACGCTTTTTATCGAAGGAACCTTCATTGAGAAGAGTAGCGACTTCTTGCAGAAGATGCACGCTCCATACAGGTGTCCATAACGCTTGCCCTTGGCAGCTTATTTCTATGGCGGCAAAGCTGTGTTCTAAAGTGCTGACCAGCGACTTTGCTGGTCACGTCTGCTACACGCCAGGCCTGCGTCGAAGTGATCGGTGAAACCAGTGCGAAGCTCATCGGAGATAGGGGCGTGCACAGGTTCAGGCCACTGCCTCGCATGCTGCCGCACTGAGCCACTACCAGCCAGTTGCTGTGCCCGGTTATGACACATGCCTGTGCAAGCATCAAATTCAGCAGCATTAAATCCGAAGGGGGTCTCGAGAGAACATGAATAAACCTCCAATCCGTATTGAGGAAGATGCATCAGGGTGGACCGTCACGGTCAACGGGCAGGAGTTTTCCGGCTATATTGTCGATTCACGATGCGATACCTGTCACTCGGTGATCGTCTACGACATGTTTTATGATTCGATGTTCTGCCCTGTGTGCAACGAGTGGACGGAAAAGTATCCGATGTGCACGGATGAGGACTGCCCTTTCTGTAGCAAGAAACGTCCTGAACGGCCGCTTCGGGAAACGGAAGAGGGTGCTCCGGCCCCAGAGTTGCCGTTTGTAATCGTACAAATGCCCTGATTCTTCGTTATGCCTCAGTTAACGGGGGAAAGAAGGGGCACGGTAGGTCCATGGCATCCATAGTCCGTAGCTCCCTCGGCATGGCATTATCCAATGGGACATTCAGGTAACGGCGCAAGAGAGATGACCCCACAGCTGATCCAGTTCACCGCAACGCCACGTACCGGCTTGCATGACTGGGCACTGCCAAGGGCCGCGGCGTAGCAGCGAAGCTGCGGCAGGTAATGGAGGAACCGGTTGTTGAAGTCATCGGTCTGGTCTGATTTGTGATCGATGACCCAGAAGCCGTCAGCGGTTTCCACGAACATATCAGCGGTTCCAGTGACAACCGTGCCGTTTTCATCGAGGGTCAGAATCGGGATTTCCGATTCCAGTCCCACCGGCGGCAGTTCCTGGTCCAGCCAGGCATCGAAGGCCGCAACCACAGTGGAAATGGCTGTTATCTGCTCCTCGCTCAAGGCCATGTCGACAGCATCCTGCAAGAGATTGCGCCGTTCCGCGTGTCCGCTCAACAGCTCGAAGCAGCGATGGAGCAATGTTCCCCGTGACGCGGCATCCAGGCCGGGGAATTCGCACTGCAGGCCACTGCCGTACCTGACGAGGCGCACCTCCGGCAATGCGGAAACGGGCATCCCCTCGAGGGAGGAAGGGGTTGTCGCCTCGGGGGTCAGGTTTTCCGGCATCTCTTGTGGGACAATCGCAACTCTGCCATATGCCGGCAGGGCGGCGCCGGCGCGGGTTCCCTCAATCTCTGCCGCTTCCGGTCTGACAGTGGTAATTGTGCAGGTGACCGCATCGCCCGCAACACGCATCATATCCTTCTCCAGATCAAGCCCTGCCGATGAAACGAGCAGATCCCAATAGCTGTCGCCGGCTTTTCCCCTCTTGTACTCAGGCCATTCGAGGACAACCTTCTCCCGCGCCCGGGTAAGGGCCACGTAGAGAAGCCTCGTTGCGGTGTTCTTCGCGCCTTCCAGCAGGTTGGCCCTGAAGGCATCGCATGTTTCCGGGGCATCGAAGGCGGGGTGGATTTCTATCCGCGCACTGTCAAGCAGAGCATCCAGTTCGCTGAAATCGTTGTAGACGACCCGTGTCTCCGGCAGGCGGGGGTGGTAGCTCCTGTCCATGCCGCAGACGGCAACGACGGGCCATTCCTGCCCCTTCGACTTGTGCCAGGTGGTGAGAACCACGGCATCTTCGTCGATGACAGTCGCTTCCGGCTGCGTGTTTTCCCGCTCGATCCGGCCTTTCAGCCAGGCCAGGAAGGTCTTGACGTCCGAACCGTAATAGCCGCCGCAGGCCATGGCGTCGCGATTTGCGTTCCGGAACTCACGGCATTCCTCCTCAAGGCGCAGCAGGTTGGCCCGAACCAGTCCGGCGTCGGGCCACCGGGTAATGGTGCCGTAGAGGTCGAGGGCGGCGATGATATCGACCAGGAGATCCTCCACGTGGCGGTCCTGGCGTCCGTTCGCCACGGCGTACAGTTTTTCCAGCACCGGATCGGAAATTTTGTCGCGGTCCATCAGCTCTGTAAGGGCGGACTTCAGGGTATGGCTGCCAAGCTCCGTTACGGCCAGGTAGAGGGCGGCGTGCCGGTCTCCGGGATCTGCCACGAAGCTGAGGGCATTACACCCCAGCTGGACGATTCGTGATTCATGCCATCCCCCCTGGGCTATTTTGCAGCGGATTCCTGCATCTCTCAAGGCGGCAGCGTAGGTTTGCAGCCGCTTGTTGGTGGGGCAGATGATGGCGATATCGCCCCCCCGAAGCCTGCGATGCTCTTTCCGGTGCCGGTCGAATATCTCGATGCCGCTGTCCAGCAAGCAGGTCAGGTGAGCAGTGGTATGGGATGCCCAGACGCTCTCCGACAGGGTCTTGTCTCCCGCCAGGATCACATCGAGGGGAGGAACCACCGTGCTGGTGTAGTCTGCCTCCGCCGTAAGCGGCGTGTAGTCATCAAAAAGCCCGGTGCCCACCAGATTGATCCAGTGCATCAGTTGCCTGGATGAGCGGTAGTTTCCGGTCTGGGGCCTGGTTGCCGAAGGATGGCGATTGACCAGCTCCTGCATGAGGCGGGGGTCTGCCCCCTGAAAGCCCATGATGGCCTGTTTCAGATCACCCACGATGATGGTTTCAACGCCCTTGCGGGTAAGGGACCAGAGGAGGGAGAACTGCAACGGGTTGGTATCCTGAAATTCATCCACCACCAGACAGTCGACCCTTTCCCGGAAGGCTTCGGCAGCCGCCTGGTTAGTGCACAAAAGGCCATGGGCCAGGGACAGCATGTCGGTGAAATCCACAAGCCCCCGCTGCTGCTTTTCCTCGCCATAGCGGTTCAGGCACTCGGAAGCAGACTGGATAAGAGCCGTGGCGTGGTTCAGGGCATCCTGCAACGGGCCGGGATGCAGAGGCAGAGCATGGGCCGCAGCCATGACCTCTTCAGCCAGGCCGTCATACCCCGCGGGCAGCTTGGTGGTACGATTGGAAACCCGCAGCTTGCGCAGCGACTTCCAGAGCTTCCAGTCAGTGTCCAGCGCCCTGCCGCCGGAGGCGTGGCGCAGTTGATGGAAATTGGCGCGCAGTTCCTCACGGGCTGATTTCACGGCGCTGTAGTCAGGCGACAGGTCTTTCGGAAACTCCCTCAGCAGGGCCTCTACGGCGGAAAGAAGGACTGCCTTCAGGTGTTCGGCAGACCGGGTGTCGCCGTAAAGCCTGCGAATCGCATCCTCGGCCGGCGCAATGAGGTCGGCCGCCGTTCCCGTCCTCCCTATGCCCCGCAGCGTGCCGATAAAGGAAAGCATCCGCCCTCGGAAAGACTCTTCCGCGGTCGCGTTATTGCTGAAATTGTAGCGGTATCCGTATTGATCGAGATTCTCCATCAGGGCGGAAGCGTCATCAGAATGGGCCAGGGCGCGACTTACCAGCATCCCCTGTTCATCGTCATTCAGCATGCGGGGTGAGGGAGACATGCCGCCGTCAAAAGCGAATTCCGTGATAAGGCGCAGACCGAAACCGTGAATGGTCGTGATATACGCCTGATCAAGTTTCTGGGCCTGCTCCAGCAGGTTTCTCCCTATCAACGCTGCCCGTATCCTGCTCCTCAACTCGGCGGCGGCTGATTCGGTAAAGGTGACGGCCACGATCTTTTCCGGGGCGAGGCCGTTCTCTATCCGCCTGGCAAGCTCGTTCTGCAGGAAATAGGTCTTGCCCGAGCCTGCCCCGGCGGGGACGATGGTGAGGTTTGGCAATGTCATGGTCTGTCCTTGTGATTCAGGTTTTCAGTCTGTCAACGCCGGCAAAGACCTGGGCAGCGTTGCTCGTAAGAGTCTATTTTGCCTTTCTGAACTGTTTTACAGAAATAGTGCATCCTCTGTATAATTTGGGATTTCGTAAGTTTATTTTTCCTTCATCCACATCCCCACCAACGGAGTCCCCTTCAAGGCATACGCAGATATCCCCCGCTTATCCTTGAATTCCTTCTCATCGGTGGTGGTGTTTAACTCAATGCACCCCCGTCGTAATTGGGCAAAGCGTTCCTGAATCAGCTTCATGGCATTTCCTGAGGTGCAGTTTTGCATCTCCTCAAGGTTGCCTATGCTCCCCGGCAGCCAGCCGGCGGTATCGGCCAGGGCGGTCTGGTCGTTCATCAGGTAGTAGAGGGTGCCGATCTCGCCGGTGTCCCTGATACCCGCCAGTTTTTCCGCCAGCCCCGCGGGCGCCTTTTCCGGCTTCTCCAGCCCGCCGGTTCTGATCATGGTGCGGTACAGTTCTGCCTGATGGTCGTAGCCCGCCTCCATTCGTTTGCGGCGGTCATTGCTGGAGGATTTCTTGTAATCGACCACGTACAGCCGGTTGGGCAGCAGCTCAAGCAGCAGGTCGGCGTTGCCGTGAATCGGAACCCCGTACAGTTCACCCTTGAGCGAAATCTCCACCGCCACCGGCCGGGCGCCGGCATGAAACAGTATTTCCCGCCACTGAAGGGCTGCCTTGACGATTTCCTGCTGGAGATGCTTTCGCTCCACCTTCCATTCCCGGCGATGAAGAAACGGCATGATCTCGGTAATCTTGCTCTCCAGCAAGGCCGGGACCTGAGTCTCTATCCGGTCCCTTTCGGGCAGGGGAACTTTCGGATCAAAGAGCAGCTCGAACACGGCATGGGCCAAGGTGCCCTTTGCCCTGATATCAAGGGTTTCAGGCTGCCAGTCGCGGGGCTCAACCCCCAGTCGTTCAAACAGCCAGGCGAGGGGGGATATCATCAGTTTTTCAAGCCGGCTGGGGGATTCGGGCTTCAGGCTGCCATCAGTCCCCTTGTTCAACTCCAGCAGGTTACTGTCAAACTTCAGGTCTTGGGGATCGGGGCTGCGGGGGGCTTGCTGATCCATGCGGGGCGCCGGCGGAAGCCCGAAGGCCCTGGCGCGGTCTGATGCACTGTCAAGCTCCAGCACCAATTCATCTTCATCCCTGACGTCGGAAAACAGGGCGGCACTGAAGGTTATGGCGGCGGATGGGGACAGGGGCTTGCCCAGTGGATCGCGGCGGGGGACGAGAAAGGTTGCGTGGTCCGACGCGCTGCGAAGCTGCCGAAGGAACAGTTGGCGTTGCTGACGGTTCTGTTCCGCGGCGGTGACCAGTTCAAGTCCCGCAACGGTACCGAACAACTCCAGCTCCTGATCGGTGAAGAGCGAGAAGCCTGCCGTTTTCCGGGGGTAGTGCCCGTCATGGCAGCCCAGAACAAAAAGCCGCCTCACCCGGCGCCAGGGTTCTTCCCCTTCGTGAAAGACGGCGACACCCTCCCGGTTGAGATCCTTTCCACAATGCACGGGAATGTTTCGGGGAGCTGCCGTTTTGAGTAGTTCACTCCAGGGTATTTCCCCTGATTTCCCGTCGAGACACTCGATAAGCGCGGCACAGCACTGCTCCAGCTCCAGTCGGTGCGCGAACAACGGTAAGGTGCGCTCTTCATCGGTCAGTCGCCTGGCGCCGACTCCGCTCAATTGGGCAAAGCACTTCAGGCGTTCACGCACCTCATCACAACTATGAACTTTGTTGCGAATGATCTCCAGCATGGCACGGGCGTCGTCGGTGCTGTCGACGCCAGCTTCGAGAGCAAAGGTATGGTTGATGACTTCCTGGGCAAAGCGGTTCCCGGCGACGCAATCCCATGGCATGAGGGGCGATGTGAGGAGCGATGCCAGGGCGATTACCGGTGCCGGCTTGTCGAGACTGAGCAGGAAATTGAAGACCGCCTCCCGCCCCAGATCGCGTCCGGTGGCTTCGGAGGCAAGACCAGAGACGGGGATTCCCGCCATGGTGAAGACAGTCCGAACCGCGGTGTCGTACCGTTCATCAGCGGGGAGCAGCAACGCCAGATCGGCCAAGGCAAGGGAAGGGTCCTCCGCCAAGGACTGCTGCACCATCCCGGCGGCCACTTCAACTTCCTGGAGGTAATCGCGGACGGCCAGCCACTGGAGCGTGCTGTCTCGCCCAGGCTTGCTGTCCGGCATGGCAAACAGGTGTCGCTGAAGGTGCCCCAAGGCCGTGTCCGCTGGCGCAGCGGCAGGCTCTTCTGCAAGATACGCCGCCAGTGCAGGATCTTCACACGCGCCGGCATCCCGGTTGAGTTTGTCGACCAGGGCCCGCTGCCAGGGATTGAGCACCGGCCACCCTTCCCGATGGTATACCCGGGCTGGGCGGAGCAGTCGTTCTGTACTCGCATCCAGAATCTGCCGGATGACGGCAAGGTGGGGAGGGAGGAGATTCCCCAGGGCGGTGCGAAGCCGAGCCAGATCCGCGTGATGTCTCGCCGACCGTGGCGGGAGCATGGCCGGATTGACGGCGTCAAGCCGGCCGGCGGGACCCGCCCCTTCCAGAAGCGTTGCCAGGGACCGCTCCACGGCGTCTGCGATCTGCTGCCGGTCCGACTGCGCATGGTGGAGGCTCTTGCTCCAGAAGGAATCGGATACGGATTCGAGGGCGGAATCGAGGCATGATTGCCACTCATCGGGAGTAGAAGTGAGGATGTAGCTTTTTTGCGCGAGGCTGACGAGTTCCGGCCACGTACCGACCTGGATTCCCACGCGGGCACTGGCGGCCGCCACCGTGCGGCGAACCTTGCGGGCCGCGGACTTGTCCGGTACGAGGATGAAGTGGACAACTGCCTGTCTGGTCATGGCCATGCTTACCTCGGTGAGAGTCAATTTCTGTTGCCGGAAATCGGAGCGCGCAAAATACTGCCATTCTTGTACCTTGTGGCTCTCTTTTGATCTTCCGACAACTGTTGAAACCGCGCAAACCATGCCGAAGGCGAGCCAATCTCCGGTGGTTTTTTACAGGCATCCCGTTTACTCGACACCGCCAGGGGCTCATTTGGCGTTATGTGTTCTCCGTCTCGTCTCGGGTTCGTCGACGGCCCTGCGGACAACCTCGTAATCGGTGATGGTTCTGCTGCCGGCGATGATGACTTTCATAAAAATCTGTGAAATGGCGCCACGGAAGTTACTTCATCAGCTCTTCTTCCAGATCATCCCAGTCCTGTCGTGATGGCGGATTCGCCAGTCTGTTGACCTCTTCCTCGAATCGCTCAACGAATTCGCCGTACTCTTCAGCATCAAAAAAGAGCTCATTGTCCAGTTCCCACCAGATATCGGACAGGAGCATGGCCGGCCTCTCAACCGCCCGGCAACGGGCCATTACTTTCTCCAGGTGCTTCTCCACCGTCAGGTCGGGGAAATAGCGCCGCCTGATTTCCGGCTCGATCCGTTCCATCATGAGGTTCAGCACTTCGTAGCCAGGCCCGTCGATGCGGTCGACATACCTCTGCAGTTTTCGCTTGGATCGGGTTCTGTCGTATAGTTTCAGACATTTGGCGACGGTGCGTTCAGCGCACTCCTTCGTCTTTTGTTCAGTCTGCATGTCACCTTAGTCCTTTCCCTTTAAGCGTACGATCCTTTCGCCAGGATTGTATTCAATCCAGTTGCAGGGGAGGGTTGGACCATGGGCGTCGACCACGCAGAGGTCCTTCCAATACAGTTCACCTCTTCGTCTGCCGGTTGGCCTGAAACCCTGCTTTTGCCAATTGTTGATGATCAATTCTACGTCCATCGGATTCATGGCTCCGATGCGGTAAAGGTAATTGTCATGACTGGTGTTGTCGGCGAGATGGCGGTGAAAGCCATCGAGGCCGATCTGGTTTATGATGGTGGCGATGGGGATGATGACGCTCAGGCATTCGAGGGGGATGGCCATGGAGTTCCTCAGCAGAAGTTATTGATTGTCTCTTGGATGTCTTGCTTTTTGGCTTCAATTTGAGTGGCAAACTTGACCACCAGATCAGAGAGTTCTTCCAGGTTCATGTTTTTTGGCAAAGCCTTTGCCCGGTAGAGGAAAGTACCCCCAAACTTCAAGAAGTTGCCTTTTTTCTGGGAATCAGGCCTGATATTGCCGGACCCGCAAACCTGTGAGAAATCAAACCAGGCCTTTTTATTCAACAGTTCCTCCGCAACATTTCCCAGATTGACCTTTCCACCAATAGTTTCAACAAACAGCCGGAGGTCAGAGCCTTGAATCTGGATTCCCACGACAAAAGGACCCTGCTCTGGGGATACTATATATTTCAGATCAAACCCACCGAGGCTGCGGGTCATGAATGAGTGCAGGAAGACGTCTCCGTGCGACCCCTTCAGGAAATCTTTGCCTGAGAGATCTGTCTTGCTCGTGGGTAGTTTTGCGGAAACCGCCTCGACAAGCTGTCCGTACCTTAACTTTCTGATTACGTCTGTAATTCTGAGATCGCTGAAATCTCCGCTTTCACAAAAGAAGCTCTGCCCCTGCTCCACTAAACTGTTGTTTACCAATTCGGATAAAGCGCGGATTGACGCTATATAGTCCTTCAATATGCAACCGTCATAACCTGTTATGGAATTTGAGGCCTCTTGCAGCGCATCGGCCAGTTGGCAGTATGACATGCATCCCCAGGTGAAATTCCGGTTGCCTCCGCCATCTATCGTAATACTCTTTCCTGTTCCGCAGAACCGTGGCGGAGTCAGGCTCAACATCAAACACTCGATTTTTTCAGGGTGCTTCTCATTTGAGAGTTTTCTTGAATATTCTTCGAGTTGAGCCTTGCTCGGAACCGCTTTAACCTTATTTTCGATGACGAGCTTGTGGTCTCCACTGAAACTGATAGTCAGGTCGAAATTATTTTTTTCCCGTTCAGCAGCTTTAAAGGCCGCTTGTTTCGGTATTCCTCCCATCCAGCCTGAAAAGGCCGCCATTGCGTGACCGGAATAGTTGTTCCAGAACCATGCCAGGAAATTGCTGTGGAACAGCTCCTTGGCCCCCAAAGACATGGCAAAAACAGGAGATCCTTTGAGATACTCAACTGGTTGTTTCGTTTGGTTTATAACGCAATCCGTTCTCGTCATAGAGTTGTCCTTTTCCTCGATCATTCGGCCCAGCAATGCCATCCTCGGCCAAACGGGTAGTCAGGCCGTTTGCCGTTCCACGTAGGGCACCCGTCCGACCGAAACAACGGTGGACGCAGGTCCACAGTGGACATCCTGGTCGTCAAAGAAGATGTGCGGCCTGAATGCCTCCAGGACTTCCATCTTCTTCATCCCCCCAAGGAAGAACACCTCATCCACCACCACGTTCCAGGCCCTGAGGGTCCGGATTACCCTTTCATGGGCTGGGCGACTGCGGGCAGTGACCAGGGCGGTGCGGATGGGGGGCACCGTGGTCCCCGCCAGCTTCTGGATCGCGGCAAGACTCTTAAGGAAGCGGGCAAACGGTCCTTCGGGGAGCGGTCTGCGGGCATTATCCGCCTCGTGACGGACAAATGCCTCCAATCCGTGTTCCTTGAAAATCCGTTCCGATTCGTCGGAGAAGAGAACAGCATCGCCGTCAAAGGCAATCCTGATCTGGTTGATTTCTTCGTTGAGGCAGCTCGGCCTGCTGTAGAGCAACGCCGATGCAATGCCGGCATTGATGCCGGCCTGAACGTCGTCTTCGTGCTGGGAGAGGAGCAGGTCAACCCTGAAGGCGCTCAGGTATGGGGAAAGTGGGGCGCCGCCGGTGAGGGCGGCGCGGGTGATGTCGAGACCGTAGTGGTCGATGGAGTTGAATATCCTGAGGCTCGTCTCAGACGAATTCCGGGACATGACCACCACTTCGGTCCTCCTGTCGCCGGGGAGCGTTTCGTTGAGCCTCAAAATCGCCTTCACCAGCGGGAAGCCAGTACCCGGTTCGAGGATGCGGTGCTCGTTCTCCATCTGGTAGGCGCGGTAGGCGTCCAGCCCCTCGCTGGTGAAAAGCCCGTCCTCATGGGAGAGGTCAAAGAGTGCGCGGGAGGATATGCCAACGACGAGGCATTCAGTAAGATCGACAGCCATAGACCAAACCCGTAGCTTGTTGGTTAAGTGCGATAACGGCTTCTGAGAGGCTTATTCTAATTGCCGAACAGACTTAGCTCCTCGGTATATAGCGCGGATTTGAATTTGTCCATTGGTGTCGAACCTGGTTCAAACACAGAGGCGTCATCCTCTATAATTGCTCCATTGCTGATCTTTGATGGCCTTGATGATGTTATGCAAAAAATGCAATTCTGATAGCCGATATCTATGACAGGTTCCTCGTCGCTATAATCATAAAAAAGAATTTCTCCCCCTTTTTTATCCGTTATGCTCGACATTCCATCTTCATCTTCATCCAAGGCGCATCTCAGCATGCCGGAGAAATATTTCTTTTGCAGATTGACTTCATTCATACGTTTGAATCTGGTACTGGCTATTTTGGCTATGTAGTCGTCACATTTTTCAAACTCATCTATATTTGGGCTTATTTTCTTTTCAAACCAGTCTATTACATGAAAGATGTCTTCATCCTCTCTCTGAACGATTGAGAAATGAAGATAATCCAATTTCCAATTGTCAATACTGAAACCATCTTCAGTATCCGCATTATCATCACTGCTGGTGACTCCGAAATATATTTCATGATTGATAATGTCTAATTCTTCACCGATTGTTTTGAGATCAAAGCTCATTTTAAAGACCTCCATATGTTTAGATGTGTGAACTGCTGATTTTGATATTCTTAGATATTCCACTCCGACTCTTCTCCCCGCTGAGAGTAAATTATGTCCCAGCACCCGTCATCGATCCGAACAATGAACCGGCAACAATCTCCGCCATTATCTTCAAACTCAAGATCAATGGGCTCGTCGGCATAGGAGATGCCGGAGATTATCGAGCCCATCAGCTCTGTTCCTTCATCATCAAGCTCTAGCATGCTGATATCGAACGTTGACAGCTGTATGCTGAGTTTCTCCGGGGCAAATCCGCCCGGACAATTGATGGTGAAGCTGCCGTATGTCTTTCGCGACGGCGCCGCATAGATGATGTAAATACCGTCTTCAAATTCGCTGTAGGTATCGACTTCTTCATAATTGGGCGCCAGCTTTGGAGACCTGATCTCATCGCCATCCTGTGACGATAGGACGCCGTAGAGATGGAAAACGTCATTGTAGTTGTGCGTGCATTCGTAGTAGTCACTATTCTCGAATTCCCCATCCTTTTGGAGTTGGAGGATTTCTTCGTACTGCTCATCGGACAGCCGCCCGCACGAAACTTCCATGCCAGGTCCTGCAATCTCGAGGGTGATGCTTTCCGGTGCATCGTTCCGCTGGGGGGCGGTGGCGGTCGGATTGGGCGCCGTAGCACCTGCTTTCGTCCCGCAATCTCCGCAGAACTTCGCTTCCGGGGCCATCTCGGCGCCGCATCCGCTGCATTTTGGAGGGGCATTCAGGTTGGCGCCGCATTCCGGGCAGAACTTGGCCGGGCCTGTCTGTGGTGCGCCGCAGGAGGGGCAGCACTTAGGCTGTGGCGCTTTTTCACCGCATTCCAGGCAGAACCTGGCCCCTTCCGCCATGGCGGCGCCACAACCGGTGCATGAAATGCCTGGTGTGGATTGTTGTTGTTCTTCTGCAGCAGGAAAGCACTTCAATGCTTCCGGGTGCCCGTTGTCTGCCGCTGCTCCCAGCCAATGCTCCGCTTTTGCCATGTCCTGGGGGGTCAACTTGCCTTCCCAATAAAGGAATCCGAGATGGTACTGGGCTTGAACGTGGCCACTGGTTGCCGCTTTTTCCAACAAAGTCAGGGCAAGGTTGACATTGTTTTTTTCGATACTTCTGCAAGCCATTTCGTACATTGCATCAGGGGTTCCTTCCCAGGCGTTTGCTGCCATATTCAGAATTGAATCGAACAGTCCCATAATCGTGCCTCCAGAGCTTGATATGAATTGCATTTGTTTAATTAATGCGATTCTCTATTTCTGATATTAAGGCTATCGGCATGGACGAGAGATTCTTTAGCAAATTCTTTATCTCGCTGCCGGGTTTAAGAATTTCCTGACACAAGAAAACCAGTTCCGGATCAGTTTCATGGTTGCCTGTTCTCCCCGAACAGCACCGGCTGCTGCTTCTTCCCCTGATGTCTCTCGATGGTTTCGTAAATGTCGGCGACTGTCGGCTTGCCGCTCCCACCGTGAATAATGGCGTGGATCATTGTTTGACGGGCCAGGAAGCCGATCTCGGTGATGTGCATCGGATGGTGTTCGACCAGAGTGACCAGATCGTCATCGACAGAACTCCGCCCGATATGCTCTTCCCAGCGCCGTATCTGCTCCTCCTCGGGCGGATACTCCAGGTCGAACCGTAGACTGAACTCAGCCGGGAGTCTCACCTTGCCGGGCGGCCTGGTGACCAGGCAGAAGAGACCCGGATGGGTCCGGAGGTGCGAGGTCAGCTCCGCCAGCATCATGTTGCGGGCGGTGTCCGGCGTGTCCGCCAGCAGTCGCTCCACTTCGCGGTTGTGGTCAACGAAGAGGATGACGGACGCGCTGCCGGTTCCGGGCGAGAAGGTATAGCGCATCGGACTGACTTTTTTCTGGCTGACCGGATCGACGACCCTGTTTTCGTCGGCCATGGAGAGGGCCTTGTCGAAATCGAATTCCCTGACCATGAGGCCGCATTCGTTAGCAAGCGCCCGGACGGCGTTAATTCCGGTCTGGATGTCGCCGGAACCGAGGAGGACCGAAAGGCCGAGTCCCCCTTCCTTCAGACGCCGATACGCCGTGGCCAGGTGGCGGATCTGCTCTTTCTGGTATTCCCGGAGAGGGATATCCTCCAGGGTCATCGCCGGAGGGTATGTTCGGCAGAGGCGGGACATCTCGGCCAGCGGGGAAATCTGCAATGACGCCGCGTGGTTGAGGAGCTCCCGCGTGATGACGGTGTTCTCGATCCCATCGTCAGACATGGCCTTGTTGAGGGCCAGGAAGATGGTGTTCTTGATGAGCCCGCCGGTGAACTCGTACCGCTCGGAGAACATCCGAAGGTCGAGGTCGTCGGCCAGTCGGACACCGGGAGGAATGAGCGACTGCCACATGCAAAGGCGCAGGTCGGGATCAGGGATGGCGAAGGAAACCTTCATACTGATGCGCCGTTCCATGGCCGGGTCAAGCTCCACGGGCTTGTTGGTAGCGAGGATCACCACGCAGCGGGCCTTTTCGATTTCGATGAGGAGCGCCCGGCTTGCCCGGGAATCATCCCGGAAGATGTCGTCGGATTCGTCGAAGAAGACGATCCCCCCGTGGAGTGATGCCTCGCGGAACAGGGAGCCGAAGTTTTCCTCGTAGCTGCCGGGTGTATCATTCAGATCCTCGAGCCGGAGGGTGAAGAGCTGTCGATCGAAGTGACACGCCAGGGCCTTGGCCAGCATGGTCTTGCCGGTACCGGGGGGGCCGTGGAAGAGGAGAGTAAGGCTGGTGCCGTAGCCGTAGAACTCGTCGATGATGCTCCGCTGCCCCAGCTCCCGCCGTTTCAGGTAGTTTCCCACATGGGTGACCACCTCATGCTTCGCCGCTTCGTCCATGACGACCTGATCGAGGCTGACACAGCTCCGCTCCCTGCCGACGAACCTGAACATGGTGCTATAGAGGTTGTTGTCATCCAGGATAAAGCGGACGAACCGCTCGTGGAGGCAGACGACCTCGTCCAGGATGTTGGATGTCTCGTCCAGCGTATTCCGGAAGAGGATGATCTCCTGGCGGATAAGCGAAGCGTCGACGCTGAAGCCGGAGCGGCGGTCGATCTGCTCCCGGTAACCCCTGCAGATGATGGCGAGGAGAGAACCGATCTTCATTCCCTCTGTCCACTTTCGCTCCTTTTCGAAGCCGCAGAGATAGAACATTTCGCAGAAACCGCGACTGGTGGTGAGCATGAAGAGAAGGAGCACCACGCTGCGCTCGAAGCCCTCGAGGCCGTAGTTTTCGCAGAACCGGGGCAGGGTGAGGGCAATGCCGGCGCGGGCCGACGCCTCTTCCCGCAAGCGGGTCTTCTGCACGTGTCCCGACAGGAGCAACTCCACTCGGTCCAGGGTGGCGTTTTCCGTTGACAGCCCGGCCAGGGACAGTACGCGCGCAACATCGCTCTCCTGGATCGCCTCGCAGCCGTTGCAGCGCAGTACCGCCCGGGCCAGGATCAGGCGTGCTTCCTGTTCCATGGCCTGGAGATGGTCGAGGTTGTCTGCAAAGGGGGCGGCCGCCGGCGCGGAATCCCGCGCCGACAGATGGAGAACCTGGGCGCCCTGGTCCGCAGGGGTGAAGGTCGTTTGTGCGTTCATGGTCGTGGTCATGGTGGGCCTCGTTTTCAGTGACTGCGGGTTCTGAGCGGCTCGATGACATCGGCCAGCCCGTACTGGATGGCTTCTTCAGGGGCAAGCCAGGTATCCACGTCCCGCAGGAGGTAGTTCTCCAGCTCCTCCCGGGAGGAGATGTTCGAATAGGAGAGGTAGTGCTGGAGGATCCGCTCGTGCTCCAGGTCTTCCTCCTTGCGGCTGGCGATTAGCTGGCTGTGGTTGCCGAAATTGAAGGCCGAGAACCGGTGGGAGAGGATCGAGGTCCGCGGGGTGATGACCCTGCGCCCCCTTTCTCCGGTCATGAAGACCAGGAGCCCCATGGAAGCGATCATGCCGATGCCGGTGGTATAGATGGGAATCCGCGACCACTCCATGATGTCGATGATCGAGAAGCCTGCCGGACACGATCCGCCGGGGGAATTGATGATCATCTGGATCTGGTTCACTTCCCCCCTGATGTTGTATTCGATGATCTCCTTGCAGACCCCTTCGGCGGTGCCGGAATCAATGGCGCCGGAGAGGTAGATGATGCCGTAATCGCTGAGCCCGTTCTCTTTTTGCTGCTTGTTGCCGTCTTTCGCCATGTAGTGCCTCCTCAAGCATTCGTTATAAATACCGATACAATGCATGCGTGACATTTTCGGGCACAGGGCGATTGTGCCGATTACCGGTTGGGGGAGGGTGACGTGCCGAAGCGGGAAAAGGACTGCTGGGCGGGACAGCTGGTGGATATGGTGGAGACGGTGAAGCTTCTGAGCCGTCCCCAGGGGGCAACGATAGCCGAGATCGTGGCGAACACCTCCGTGGAGCGCCGGACGGTCTACCGGATCTTCAAGGCGCTGGAGCGGATAGGGCTTCCGGTCCACGAAACCGTCGCCGGGTTCATGGAGCGGCAGAAGCGCTACCAGCTCGACGAGGGATCGGTCCTCAAGACCCCCAACCTTGCAACCCTCACCTTTGACGAGGCCCTTTCCCTCTATGCCCTCAGGGGGAACCTGGGGGTCTACCAGGGCACCATGATCGAAGAGTCGGTGGATGCCGCCTTCAGAAAGCTGGGGCTGATCCTCCCGCCGGGGTTTCGCCGGATGATGGAGCGCTATGCAACGCTCTTCATTCCCACCGCCAAGGCGGCCAAGGACTACAGCGGGGTGCAGGAAACCATTGACGACCTCAGCTTTGCGATGCTCAACGGCAAGGTCTGCACCGTCACCTATCACTCCTTCTACGACGACCGGGACAAGACCTTCACTATCCAACCGCTTCACTTCTTTGAGCGGGATGGCGGGCTATACCTGCTGTGCATGGTCGCCCGCTTTTCCAGCATCAGAACCCTGGCCGTCGAGCGGATCCGCTCTCTGGACATTTCCGAGCAGGAGTTTGACTATCCAGAGGGATTCGATCCCCACGAACTGCTCGACTCCGCCTTCAACATCATCTTCGACGAGCCCTTTGATGCAAGGATTCGCTTTTCCCCCGGGCAGGCCCGGTACATAAAGGAGCGGCGCTGGGCGAAGGATCAGGAGTTTATCGATGGAGTCGACGGCTCGGTGGTTCTGGTGATGAGAACTTCAGGCCGGGACGAGGTCAAGCGGTGGGTGCTTTCCTTCGGCTCGGCCGCGGAGGTGCTGGAGCCGGCGGAGTTGAGGGCTGAGGTAAAGCAGGAATTCGAGGCGGCTGCCCGGAGGTATGATTGACAGAAGCATTTTGCTTTGAGGGAATGGGAATAAAACCGAATGTCAGAACTGATCTACCATAGTGCTGACAATGACCGATATCGTCCGCAACAGGTGACCTGATGCAGTGAGGAGGAATTCAGCGACGTGCAGGATCGGCCTGCTTCATCTGAAGCGTAGAGGATGAAGTCAATCGTTTCCTCCCGAGAATCATTGCCTACAATTGTCTCAAGCCGTCGGAATTGTCGTGTGGCTTTTCGGATATAGTTGGCTTTGGAGTTTTTCCCCAAATCAGGCATCAGATGAATCCGACGGAAATTTACTCTCCCCTCGTGGTTTCCTTAAGCATCTTCAGCATCCGGTAAACGAATCTTTGCTGGTCCTCGCTCAGATCCTTCACTAATTGGTCGATCCCCGCCCGTCGCTCACCGGCGTCATCCAGATGTGAAAAATCGAAGAAGTCCTTCAGCGGCACCTCAAGGACCGTGGCGATCTTTTCGAGCCGGTCGAGGGAGGGGTAACTCTTCCCTACCTCGAGGCGGCTCATGTGCTGCGGCTCCACCCCAATGAGCTCGGCTAGCTCTTCCTGGGAAAGCTTCCGTGCTTTCCTCAGTTCCTTGATCCTTGCTCCCAGCAATTCCTTGGTTGTCTTCATAGGCGATCCTCTCGGGGCCTACCCTACCCAAATGACAAAATGGTCAACACAATATTTAATGCTAACTTTTTTTTAAAAGTTAGCATTAAATGAGATATAATCGACATTAAATGTTAAGTATTGGCCGATAGACAATGTTTGAGATTTATTCCTAATTGTCGGTCAATCATCTTTCGGGGAGGGAATAATGCGTAATAAGGTCCTGTTGAGTCTGATGTTGGTCGTGTTGGCCGGTTGTGCAGCGGATCTGAGGAGCGGCAGAAAGTTTGAGGGGTTTCACCCGATGACCTATGCGGAATGCGAAAAGGTGCTTCCCGGCAAGGATGAGGGGGTACAGGTAATCGAGGCCCTCAGGCGGACGGGCCAGTTGAAGGCCGCCGAGGCGAAGTAGGGATGGGGCCTGCCCGGCATCGCTTCGTAAAAACATGACAAGGAGGAATTGATCATGTATCGCATGATGTCCTGCATTATCCTGGTAATGGTTCTGCTCAGTGCTATCCCCGCCGCCGGTGAGGATAACACGCTCAAGAAGGCTCTGTGGGTGGAGGGAGGAGCGACGCTGCAGGGAAACTACTCTGTCGCGCTCGGTACGCGGTTGGGCCCCATTGGCATGAAGTTCGGCTATGGGGGAGACTTCGACTATGAGGGCAAAGAGGTCAATGACGCCTATCCATTCACCCTGGCGGATCTGGGTGTTGCCGCAAAGCCCGTGGGCAAGAAGAAAATTGATCCGGCTTTCGGATTCGATATGATGGGGTTCTACGACTTTACTCGGAACTTGACCGGTTACGCAGAAGGTGGGGTCTACTGGCAGGAAGAACGGAAGGTCATGGTGGTGACCGAGGCACAGCGGCTCTTTGCCTGGCCGGTTGGGACTCTCTTCAACGTTGAGAAGAAACGCTATGTCCTCACCGTCGAAGGTGGCGCCGGCATTCAGTACCGGATTCCCTACGATAACTGGCACGCGGTTCTGCTCACCGCCGGTTATCATACGCTCCGTGGAGTCAGTGGAGGAATCGGTTTGGCGTTCTGATGGTTTATCTTATGACGGATAACAATGAACCATGTAGGGAGGAGTCCCATGTCCAACACCCGCAATTGCGAAGATCTCAAGCACCGCCTCGAATCCGCCTTTGATCCCGAGCAGGCAAAGCTACTGGCAGAGGTGTTCATGGAGTCACGAAAGACGGCAGAGACGACCTCGAAAGAGCCTCCAAGCCCAGATGAATTGCAGCGGAGGTTGAAGAGACTCAACCGCTCCACCATGATTGTTGTGTTCATAGAAGCTGTTGCTCTGGTGATTGTTGGCGTTCTGATCTCCGATTACATGCACACCAAGAAACTTGCCGGATTCGATGCTTTTTTGTTCGGCATGTGGTTTTTGTTAACAGTGAGTAGCTTCGTGGTGCTCGCCATTCTGGCCGAGAGGCGCAAGAGATTGAAGCGGGTGATTGAATCCGCGTCAAACTGAGACTTAAGAATGCCTGAACCGTCACCGAGACATGGTGATAACGTGGGCAAACGAGCGCACTCCCAGGTGCTCACCTTTTTGGAAGAGGCACAAGTGCATGGGATAGCCTATGCGGAGCGTAGAGCACTGCAGCGGCTGGCTATGGGATTACTGAACCCAGGCGAGCTATCCCTAGCCGCCAGCGAGATCAAGCGGCAGGTTGAACGGAAGTACAGCTTCTACCATTGGTGGTATCTCGTCGTAATCGGACTGGGAGTTGCCGCCTTGCCGCTTTATCTTGTTGCCATTTTCTGGGGTCGCTTCCCAGCGACGTTTCGGATGGTGTTCTGCTTCATCGTTCCGGCAATTATCATCTTCATCCGGGTCTACGCCGGCTATCTGCGGGAGATCGATGAAAGGCGCCGCCGATACCGCACACACTTGGCGGCGTTATACCAACTCCTGGGGAAGCAGACGTAAGCGCCCCCCTTCGGTATGGTGCATTGAATTTTGTGTCACATCAGTCAACGAGCGTTGACTAAAACGACAAGGTGGTCTGAATGAAACATTACATTGCGTATCTCAGGGTCTCAACCGACAAGCAGGGGGAGCAGGGGCACGGGATCAGCGCCCAGCGCCAGGCGATCAGGAGCTACTTGGGTGCCCAAGGCGGAGAGCTTCTGGAAGAATACGTCGAGGTCGAGAGCGGTAAAAAGAACGACCGGCCGGCGCTACAGAAGGCCATCAATCGCTGCAAGATGTCCCGGGCGACGCTGATCATCGCGAAGTTGGACCGACTCTCCAGAAATCTGGCCTTCATTGCCAACCTCATGGACGCGGGGATCGATTTCATCGCCTGCGACAATCCCTACGCCAACAAGCTGACCATCCACATCCTGGCGGCAATCGCTGAACACGAGCGGGAGATGATCAGCCGGCGAACCCGGGAGGCCCTGGCCGCCGCCAAGGCGAAAGGGGTAAAACTCGGTGGCCACCGCGGAGCGATTCTTACCGAGGAAATCCAGCTTCAGGGACTCGAAGAGCGACGGACTCGAGCCAGGGAGTACGCGGCAAACGTGTACCCGACGATCCGGGAGTTGCTGGATGCCGGACACAGTCTGAATGGGACAGCCCAGGCCCTCAACAGCCGTCGTATTCTCACGGCACGCGGTTGCATGTGGACAGCCAAGTCGGTCAGTCGCATCCTGCAGGCGGCTGAAGACCGCTGAGCGTCCCCCCGAGAATCTTCCCTCCACGATAGTCCTTGCCTTTTGCTCTCCGTTCCGATAAATAAATCTTATTTCACATTTATTTTTTCGGAAATATTATCATGGCAAAGATCGTCTCGTTATTGCAGCAGAAAGGCGGCGTCGGCAAGACAACCATCTCGGTCCACCTGGCGACGCAGATCAAGGAAACCTTCCCCGACCTGAAAATTGCCGTGGCCGATGCCGACCTCCAGCAGAGTGCCACGGTCTGGATCACCAAAGGAAACGGTAAGGCTGGGGTCCATGTCTTCCCGGTCGCCCAGGATGGAGAAGGCAAGAATCTTAAGAGTGAGCTTTCGGAGGTAGAGGCCGACCTGGTCATCATGGATCTTCCGCCGGCAATCGCCTCGGTCTCCATGCGAGCCGCGCTTTATTCCGACCTCATGCTTGTTCCGGTAGGGGCCAGCGCCTTGGATATCGAGGCGGCAAAGACGGCCATCGCGGTCTGCAAGGAAGCCATTGAGCTGGACGCCGCGAAGCAGTTCCTTCTGGTGCCCAACCGGGTCCAACTCAACTCCGCCGCCGGCAGGGAGTTGCGGTCGGTATTGGCAAAATTCGGCCCTGTTTCAGAGGCCACGCTCTGCCTGCGGGTGGCCTACGCCGATTCCGTCATGCACGGCATCGGAATCAACAAGTTCGCCCCATCTTCGCCCGCCTACCAGGAAATTGGAATGCTTGCCGAGGAGGTTGTCCGCATGCTGAAACTGAAGGGAGGACGGTGATGACTCTCAAGCGTAAGTCACTTGCAGAATTGCAGATGGAAGATGAGATGCTGGCCAAAGCACCTGAAACTGAATCGGTAAAGACGTCCCCATCGCAGAAGAAGCAGCCCGGCGGGACGCTGGATATTAAATCGGAAAAAATATTTCCGAAATCCGAATTCGTCAAAATGTCTATTACGGTTGAGCCCGACATTTTTGAGGCGATTGAGGATCTTTCCCGCCAGCGACGCAGAAGCAAGGAGCCCTTCACATTCTCTGCGATAGTGCGCGATGCATTAAGGGAGTATCTAAGCAAGCAAGTAATTACGGGAGAGTAAAATTCCCCAACTGACCTGTGGGTTCACGGCGGCTACAGGGATGTCGAGGTAAGCTTGCAGTTTGCCGGGGTAGCTTTTGCGTCACATAATTGCGATTCGCGACAAATAACGACAGTTTGTGACATCTAAACAAACTTGTGACAACCGTATTGGTGCATAAATCATCATAAGATCGTGGAATGATGCTGAATTCTACGATGAAAGGATTTTGCCATGAGTGAACAATGTCAACGCTGTGGAGAAGAAGGAGAGGACCGCCGCACCCTTTGGATGGCCTGTTTATACGAGATGAGGGAACTTCCCGTTCCGTTCAAACTGTCGGCAATCAAAGGGGTATATCAGGAGCAGGTTGGCACGAAACGTTTGGAGACGCTGGACACCGACGTCCCCGTATTTGAAACGATGCCGGAAGAAGAAGAGCAGCAGTATAGATTTTACAACTTGCGTGTATGCAAGTCATGTCGTGCCGAGTGGATGCAAGCGATTGCAAATTGGTTCAAAGCTCAGCCTGTAAAACGGCATCCAACTGGCACAGGAGTTTATGGTCGAAAGCACGGAGCCGTCTATGAGATGTCAGAGGAGGAAATCAAGGAACGGTGGCCGGACGTTGAACTTGTCCGTAAATAAGAATGGTTTTCTTCTTGCCTCCAGATCATTTCTCCCCGGTCCCGGTCAATAACCTCCCTGACGTCCCCCCCTGCATGCTGTTACTCGATCATGGTCATCCAAGCAGCTCGGGAGAAATAATAGTGCGATCAATCCAGAGAGCAAGGTTGCCAAATGGCTCGTCTGGGCAAGTTTGCAGGTGGATCGAATGGATTCCTTTGAAAGAAGGCCCGCCGTCAATTCTTGATTACGAGCGGTCGCATTGGTGACTTCCTGCCTGGTCAAGGCAAGACGTTTCTGACCATTATTTCCAAGTTTCACTATGCGACACAACGTTTAATGTCGCAAATGTTGATTTTTGTGACGGTTACTTTATTATGTCGTCACGAAAGCTGTACAGAGGCAGAAAGGGTGTCCGGTGCCGAAGCATATCGCAGAGCAGGAACTGAGACAGATCGAGCAACGGATTGCGGCCTATCCGCAAGGAGTTGGCATAACCGACCTGGAGGAAGCCCTTTCTGTGGCAGGAATCGTCATGAATCGGCGTTCTCTGCTGCGCCGGCTCAGTATGCTCATCGAGAGCAACCGCATTCGTGCCACCGGAGCATTCAAGGGACGTGTTTACTGGCCGATCATGCCAGCGTCGGCAGAGGTCGCAGAGCCGGAAGAATCGCTCGTCCCCCTCTCCGAGGCTGGTCGCGAAGTCCGCAGTTATGTCAGCCAACCGATTCAGCGTCGCGAACCGATCGGCTATCAGCGCGATTTTCTCCTCTCCTATCCCGATTCAGGACCATATCTTGACGACACCACCCGGGCACATCTGCACCAGATAGGCCGCTCACACCAGGGGGCCCTGCCCGCCGGCACCATGGCCAGACAGGTCATGGGAAGGCTTCTGATCGACCTTTCCTGGGCATCTAGCTACCTGGAAGGAAATACCTACTCCCTGCTGGAGACGGAACGTCTGATCTCCTTCGGCCAAGCCGCAGAGGGGAAAGATGCGCTGGAAACCCAGATGATCCTGAATCACAAGCAGGCCATCGAGTTTCTCGTGGAGGACGCCGATGAAATCGGCTTCAACAGGTATTCCATCCTGAACCTCCACGCCATCCTGTCCGACAACCTTCTCCCTGATACGGAGGCCTGCGGCAGACTGCGTCAGATCGCCGTCGGTATCGGCGGCTCGGTTTATTCGCCGCTGTCCACTCCGCAACTCCTGGAGGAATACTTTCAGCGGGCTCTCGATGCGGCGACTGCTATCACCGATCCCTTTGAACAGGCGTTCTTCGCCCTCGTGCACCTCTCCTACCTGCAGCCGTTCGAAGACGTCAACAAGCGGGTGGCACGGCTTGCCGCCAATATTCCGCTGGTAAAGCACAACCTCTGCCCACTGTCGTTTATCGATGTCCCCAAGCGTTCCTATGTCGAAGGGATTCTGGGGGTCTACGAACTGAATCGCATCGAGCTGCTTCGGGATGTCTTTGTTTGGGGATACGAACGCTCGGTCAAACGCTACCTGAGTACTCGGGAAGAACTGGGGGAGCCGGATCCGTTCCGGATGAAATACCGCTCTGCCTTGACCGAGGTGATCCGTGACGTGGTCCTCCAAGCCACGGCGGATGTACAGGAATTTGTCAACGCATGGACAACTGAACACATCCCTGAGAACGATCGGCAACGGTTCATCGGTCTGGTGCATACCGAATTGAGGGGCCTGCACGAGGGGAATATCGCGCGGTTTCGGCTACGGCCGGCGGAATTTCAGGCGTGGCGGGAGAAGATGAGGCAATTCAGATGACCAATAACTATCATAATTCCGGCATTCGAGACAATTACCTGCATGGCAGGGCCGGGGACTTCGTCCGTGAAGCGATTGCACCGGATGCTAAGCTTTCTTTCGTTTCCGCCTATTTCACGGTCCATGCTTATAATGCATTGCGGGATGATCTAGAGCGTGCCGGTAACCTCCGCTTCCTGTTCGGCGAGCCCCGTTTCGTGCGCAGTCTGGATAGGGAATACAAGCAATCCCGCCAGTACAATCTAACCGAGCAGGGGCTGTCCCTTGGCAATCAACTTGTGCAGCGTCGGCTGGCTAAGGATTGCGCCGACTGGATCCGCCGGAAGGTGGAGATCCGCTCCGTAACCCGTAGCGGCTTCCTCCACGGCAAGCTCTATCACATTCAGGACGGCAAGCTTGCCCATGCCCTTATCGGCAGCTCTAACTTCACCGTTCCAGGCCTCGGTCTGCACCCTAACGGGAGCAACATAGAACTCAACCTGATCGTCGACAGTGACAGGGATAGAGCCGCCCTGCTCGAATGGTTTGACGCCATCTGGGATGACAACAAGCTCGTCGAGGATGTCAAAGAGACTGTGCTTAAAGAGCTTGACCGGCTTTACTCAAACAAATCACCCCAGTTCATCTATTACCTGACACTTTTCCACCTCTTCCGGGATTTTCTGGACGGTACCAAAGATATTGACGAAGCACTCCGGCGTACTGCGTTAACCGATACCAGCATCTGGCAGACGCTCTTCTCTTTCCAGAAGGACGGGGCAAAGGCGGCCATCAACAAGATCCTTGCCAGCAACGGCTGCATCCTCGCCGACAGCGTCGGTCTCGGTAAGACCTTCACTGCCCTTGCGGTCATTAAGTACTTCGAGTTGCGCAACGAGCGAGTCCTCGTGCTCTGTCCCAAGAAGCTACGTCGCAACTGGACGGTGTACCGTTCCAACAGCTCCCTCAACCCGTTCCTCGCTGACCGCTTCCGTTACGATGTGCTGTCACACACCGATCTGTCCCGGGTCCGGGGCGAAGTTGACGGCATTGACCTTTCTACATTGCACTGGGATAACTACGACTTGGTAGTCATCGATGAATCGCACAACTTCCGTAACAACAGCATCGCTCGTCAGAACGACGGAGAAGAAAGGAGGCGCACCCGCTATCAGCGGCTGATGGAGGACATCATTTCCTCCGGCGTCCGCACCAAAGTGCTCCTGTTATCTGCGACGCCGGTCAATAATCAGTTGTCCGATCTCCGCAACCAGATATCGTTCATTGCCGGCGGAGACGTGGCCCGCGATGACCGGCCGGACAGCGCGTTCAGGGAGTCGCTTGGGATTGCCTCGGTACGTGAGACCAGCCGCATGGCCCAGACCCATTTCACCAACTGGGCCAAGAGGCCCGCCGGAGAGAGGAAAACGCGGGATCTCCTCGCCGCTCTCGGTGGCGATTTCTTCAAGCTCCTCGACGGCCTGAGCATAGCCCGATCCCGGCGACACATCTCCAGTTACTACAAGGAAGAGATGAACCGCCTAGGGGGATTTCCTCACCGTCCGGCGCCCCATTCACGTCACCCGCAGATTGACCTGCATCAGCGCTTTCTCTCATTCGAGCAACTGAATGAGGAGATCAGCGCGCTCAATCTGGCTCTCTACCACCCGACTGCCAAGCTCCGGGAAGACCTCCCCTCAACAATTCGCGAGATGTACTTAGACAAGATTCTGGGAGGCTTCACCCAGGAAGGGCGTGAAAAAATCCTGATCGCGATGATGAAGGTCAACTTCCTCAAGCGTCTGGAAAGTTCGGTGGATTCCTTCCGCCTCACCCTTCAGCGCACCATCGACAAGATCGACCGGCTTGAGGAACGCATTCTCGCCTTCGAAAAGCACGCTGATGATAACCCCGATCTTGACTACGACACGTTAACGCCTGCCCAATTCGAGGACCCCGACTTTGACGGTGAGGATTTCACCATCGGCGGCAAGCGACGGATTCATCTCGGCCATCTTGAGCTTCCGGAATGGCTGAAGGAGGTTCGGCAGGACCGAGTGCAATTGCAGTTTCTGCTGGAGAAGACGGCAGCGGTAAGGCCCGAGCGTGACGGCAAACTCGTCGAGCTGCGCGCCCTCATCGAAGAAAAGGTGACCAAGCCTACGACCGACCGAGACGGAAGGCTGAATCGTAAGGTCCTGGTATTTACTGCCTTTGCTGACACGGCCCGCTATCTCTACGAACAACTGTCCCCTTGGGCGCGTGAGGCCCTCGGCATTCACACGGCGCTGGTCGTGGGTGAGGGCTCCAACCGCACTTCTCTCCCGAAGCCGAGCGCAGACTACGACGACATCCTCACCAACTTCTCGCCGCTTTCAAAGCGCCGTTCAGAGCAGAACCATTTCCCCCAGGACAAGGAGATCGATCTCCTCATCGCCACCGACTGTATCTCCGAGGGGCAAAATCTCCAGGACTGCGACCTCCTGGTGAACTATGACATCCACTGGAACCCGGTCCGGATCATCCAGCGCTTCGGCCGGATCGACAGGATTGGCTCCCGCAATGCCGAAGTCCAGCTGGTCAACTTCTGGCCGGTGGCTGACCTGGACCGTTACCTGAACGTCAAGCACCGGGTCGAGGCGCGCATGGCGCTGGTGGACCTTGCCGCTACCCAGACCGACAATCTCCTCGACCCTAGCCAGCTTGAGGAGCTGATCAAGGAGGACCTCCTGTTCCGCGACCGGCAGTTGAAGCGCCTCAAGCACGAGGTTCTCGATCTGGAAGACTTTGATGATGCGGTTTCGCTCACCGACTTCTCTCTCGATGAATTCCGCCTCGACCTGCTCCAGTTTCTCGAATCACGCCGGGCCGAACTGGAAGAGGCGGGCCAGGGGCTTTATGCGGTTGTGCCGACGAACTCAGACATTCCCGCCTGTCGGCCGGGAGTGCTCTTCTGCCTGAAGCACAATAAAGCGGGTGGCGTTTCCACCGAAGGGGAGTCACGTCCAACCGATTCGGCGAATATCAATCCGCTGGCCCCCCATTATCTGGTCTACGTTCACGATGATGGCACGGTCCGCTTTTCCTTTGCCCAGCCCAAGGAATCACTCCTTCTCTTGCGCAACCTCGCAGCTGGAGAGGCCGGAGCCGTCGAATCACTATGCGATCTGTTCGACGCGCGCACCAAAGACGGCGCGGATATGAGTCACTACACCGGCCTGATTCAAAAAGCTCTCGCCTCAATAGAGCACACCTTCCGGCGCCGGGCCGCTGTTGGGCTCCTCTCCGGACGCAGCGGGATACTGCCGACTGCCGCTGAAACTCCGATTGCCGACAGTGGCGATTTTGAATTGATTACCTGGCTTGTCATCATGGAAGGGAAGTAGAACAATGGCGAACAACAATGCAGAGCTCCGCTCCGTCATCCAGGCTGCACTTGCAGCGTTTCAGAAGAAATCCCTGTCTGAGGCGGCCGTCGGGCTGTTGGACGTGCTTGGTTACCGGAGCGATCGCACGGTAAATCTCGGCGACTCCAAGCCACAAAATTTCCTCGATTTCGTCCGCGACAACGCCAGAAACAGCAACTTCAACGAAGCGAAAGCGCTTGCTGCCGACTGGCAATCCGCCGATCTCCTGTTCCAGCTCACCGATGAGGAGCTTTCAGGTCACACGAGTCTGTTCAAGGAAACTGGCGTCAACGCCGGCTTGCTTCAGTCCTACGTTTTCTTCGCAATCGAGCTGAAAGACGGAGACTACGCCCGTGGCAAGCTCACGGACATCGCGCGTCAGATCAACCGTGTCTTCCCCATGCCCGTCATGGTGCTCATCAAACACCTAACGGACAAGACGCCCGTCATCTCCATCGCTGTCATCAACCGCCGCCAGAACAAGCGCGACGCCGCGAAGGATGTCCTCGGCAAGGTCACCATTATCCGCGATATTTCCCTTGCCGATCCGCACCGCGGCCACCTTGACATCCTGGCGTCCTTCGCCGTCCCGAACCTCGTCCACCCGCAGCGCCTTCCGATCAATAACTTCGACACCCTCCACGCCGCGTGGGAGGAGATCTTCAACGTCGAGCTGCTCAACAAGCGTTTCTACCGCGAACTGGCCAACTGGTACTTTTGGGCGCTACCGCAGGTTGAATTCCCTGCCGACATTGAGAAGGACGACGAGAAACGCCGCGCTACCGGTCTTATCCGCCTGCTCACGCGCCTCATCTTCTGCTGGTTCCTTAAGGAAAAGGGCCTCATCCCCGAGAATCTCTTCGTCGAGGCTGATCTGAAGAGCATCCTCAAGGATCTTTCGCCGGATGCTTCCACCTACAACGAAGCTATCCTGCAAAATCTTTTCTTTGCCACGCTCAACCAGCGCATGGGCAAGGACACCAAGGGGCAGCCATTTCGGGCCTTTGCCAAGGATGAAGGTTTCCAGAAAAACCGCGTCACCTACGGGGTGGACACACTCTATCGCTACGAAGAACATTTCCACGAACCCGCCACCGCGCTCGATCACTTCGCTGATGTTCCCTTTCTTAACGGCGGCCTCTTTGAGTGCCTCGACCGCACCGAGGAGGGCACGGACAGGAAGCTTTATCTCGACGGCTTCTCGCGGAACAAGAAGAAACGCCCCACCATCCCAAACTGCCTCTTCTTCGGCGGCGAGCGCGAGGAGGACCTGTCAGGAAAGAGTGCATACAACGATCCAAAGCGCAAAAAAGAGAAAGTGCGCGGACTCCTCCATATCCTGCACGCCTATAAGTTCACCATTGTTGAGAACACGCCGGTCGATCAGGAAATTGCTCTTGATCCCGAGCTGCTCGGCAAGGTCTTTGAAAACCTGCTCGCCTCCTACAACGAGGAAACCAAAACAACTGCCCGCAAACAGACCGGCTCCTTCTACACCCCGCGCCCCATTGTCGAATACATGGTGGACGAGTCGCTCAAAGCGCACCTCACGGGCGCACTGACCAAAGCCGGCATGAGCGAAACAGACACGCAGGCTGGGCTCGAAATCCTCTTCACCTACACCGAGCGGGCTCACCCCTTCTCTGAGCGAGAAGTCGCCACACTGCTCGATGCCATCCATACCTGTAAGATTCTCGACCCCGCTTGCGGCTCCGGCGCCTTCCCGATGGGGATGCTGCACAAGCTTGTTTACATCATCCACAAGCTCGACCCCGACAACGCCCGCTGGATGCAACTCCAGATTGATGCCGCCACGAAGATTCCTGATCTTTCCGCTCGCACCGCCGCCATCGCTGCCATCGAACGCGATTTCGCTGACAACGAGGACGACTACGGGCGCAAGCTCTATCTGATCGAGAACTGTCTCTACGGCGTGGACATCCAGCCCATCGCCATCCAGATATCAAAACTTCGCTTTTTCATTTCCCTCGTCTGTGACCAGCGCACCAACCGCAACAAACGGGACAACCACGGTATTCGACCGCTGCCCAACCTCGAAACAAAGTTCGTTGCCGCCGACACCCTTATCAGTTTGCCGGAGATGGATCAATTGGCGCTGCTTCCTCCCCGGGTTTATCAAATCGAAGCTGAAATCGAAGCCCTTTACCATAGCCACTTCGCCATCCAACGACGCGACCAGAAGCTCACTCTTCAGAAAAAAATCAAGGTGCTGCGGGAGGAACTCGGCAAAACCTTAGCAGAGAGCCTCGGCTCGTCCAAGAAAGCTGAGCACATTGCCGACTGGGATCCATTTAATCCTCAGGCAATTGCAGCCTTCTTCGATCCACATTGGATGTTCGGGCGTTCACTTGCGGATAACTTCGATATAGTGATAGGGAACCCTCCATATCGGGTCGTCAAAGATAAAGCGGAAAAAGCAAAGTATGACAAAATCTACATGCATCAAGATTACCAGAGAGACCTTTACTTATTGTTCTGTGAAAGGGCGGCATCACTTCTAAAGCCAAATGGTGTTGTCTCATTTATTACCCCAAACACCTGGCTTTACTCGCTGACTTTTAAAAAAATTCGTCGCCATTTACGAAACTCCTACGCTTGGCGAAAAGCATTCATTCCGAAAAGCCGCGTGTTTGATGCGATTGTTGATAATGTCGTATTCGTCTTCCAGCGAGGTACGATGTTGAGTGGTTACAAGATACCGATTGAAATCCTCGAAGACGAAACACGCGCAATCCAGGTTGACGAGAAATACATTTCTAAAGATGGAGACGTAATTAACCTCTCAGTCACGGAGTCCATTCACGAAATTTACAGGTTTATCGCAGGAAGATCCGTCAGGCTGGGTGATGTCTTCGATGTTTTCAACGGTGTGAAACCTTTTGAGAAGGGCAAAGGCTCCCCGCCTCAATCTGCTGAGATAATGAAGACCCAACCATATGTGGTCGAAGGCCCTAGGCCAAGTGGCAAGGACTGGTTGCCACTTCTCCGTGGTAGCTTGATTGAACGGTATAAGATACGCTGGAATCAGGACTATTGGATTCAATACGGGCAGTGGCTGGCGGCACCAAGAGAACGAAGAATCTTTGAGCGCGGACAGAAGATTTATGTACGACAGACAGCTGATTGCATAATTGCAGCCTTTGTCTCCGAACTTTTTGTGGCGCGGAATAACCTACATGTGCTTTGGCCTAAAGATAAGTCCGTTGATGTCCTTTGGTCCTTGGGCGTCCTAAACTCTGCAATCACCGGATTCGTTTATTCTTACATGAATCCTGAGCAGGGGGAAGCATTGGCCGAAGTAAAAAAGGAACACGTGGAGAATCTGTTGCTGCCACGGTTTGCCGGCCAGAAGGAAGTTATCTCAAGTCTCGTTAGTTTGTTGCTTATTAACAAATCTCTCGATGATGGTGACGTAAGTGCGTCCACATTCTTGAACGACCTAATCGATGCCTGTGTGATGGAGTGCTACTTCAGCGAACACATGGCTGAGCGCGACCTGTTGTTTCTTGACGCACTCGCTCCGTATCTCACTGACTACAACCCAGATGCCACTGAATTGCAGCAGCGAGAGTTCATTTCCCAGCTTCACCGCACACTGAACGCCCCTTCATCGAAAATCCGCAACCGCCTGCTCCGCATCTCCGCCGACAGCCCTGATCTGCTCGCCGTCATCAAGGAGGGGGGCAGGATATGAAGGCCCGTTTGCATCACATTGCCATCAGTAACTTCAAAGCCTTCCGTGAGTTTTCACTCAAGCTCGAAGGCCGGCACCTGCTGGTATATGGCGCCAACGGTGCGGGCAAGTCATCGCTGTACTGGGCGCTCCATACCTTTCTGCAAAGCGCCCGCAAGCCCAAGAAGGATGTCGAAAAGTATTTCGATCCTGCAAATCAGCAAAGCCTGCTCAACCTTCATGAACAGAAAGGAGCCACCCCAAAACCCGGCGAGATTGCGCTGACGCTGCGCGACACCACGACCCGCAACGACACGACCTATCGCATCAGCCAAGCCGATCACGGTACCTTTAACCAGCCCGCCATCCTGAAAGGCGACCTGGCCAGCGATTTCATCACCTATCGCTTCTTCTTCGGCTTCTCGCACTTTCGCAACTCGGAAAAATTCGATCTCTGGCCGTTGTTCGAGAAGGAAATCCTGCCGTTTTGTGTGAGCACCGGCGGCCAATCACCCTACTCCATGTGGCAAAAGATCAAATCAGGTGATCCTAACCCATACCGTCTACAGGGCAGCCCGGGAGCCGACGCTTATGACCGCTTCCGTCAAAACACGTTGGCCTTTGCCGGAGTCATTACTGCGGTTGTAGATGCGATCAGTACAGAGGCCCAGCGTTTTTATGATGCCCACTTCGCCATGGACGACCCAGCTAAGGTCGCTTTGAAACTGGCCGTCACCACCCCGCCTTCGGCCACTGGTTCTAACCAGAATAATTTCAAGTTCACCCGGCCGGTGATCGAATTGGGTGTGCAGTTGGACGGTCATACCGTAACGAAGCCACAGAGTTTTCTAAACGAAGCCAAGCTGACCCAATTGGCGCTGTCAGTTCGTTTCGCCGCTTCGCTGGTCAATTTGCATGAGTCAGATCTCAAACTCCTGGTGCTTGATGACCTGCTAGTAAGCTTGGACATGAGCAACCGCATGCAGGTAGTGGATATCCTGCTGTCCGAGACTTTTACCAACTACCAGAAAATCATCCTGACCCACGAGCTTGGATTCTTCCGCGAGTTTCGCCGCCGTATAGGAAACAACCACGCCGACTGGCGGTTTGTGCGTTTGCAGGGCAGCGCGGCACAAAACATCGAAGTCAAGTGCGAGAAGAGTGATCTGGAGAAAGCTGAGGACTATCTCAACGGCCATGACATTGAAGAAGCGGCGATGTTTCTGCGCAAGGCGGCGGAGGACACCGCCAAGCGCTACCGTGAATGGGCTGAAGGCAAGACCTTGCCACCAGGGCAGTTTTTCTCGTTGACCGATAATCTGCGAGCAGCACGGAACAAGCTGCTAGTAGACATTCCGGCAACACTCTACAAGAAGGTGCTGAAGAATACCCCCATGGCACATCGTACGCTTTTACTTTCTTCCGATGATAGCGATCTGGACAACAATGCGAACCTTCAGCCTCAAGATAGGGCCATTCTCAAATCAAAACGCCGCGATCTGAGCAATGCGCTGACTAATGACGGTTGGGCCAAGATGGAAGCGGTGGAAGCCGTTGATCGTGTGCTGGAGATGACCGAGCGTGTCCTGAATCCGGCATCTCACGGCAATACCTTGCCGCTTTACGAGGAAGAGGTTCGTCGCGCCAAGCGACTCATAGACCTCCTCGAAAACGTGCTGGAATCGCAATAGTGTGCCCCGGAGAACGAGGTGCAGGCAGCTCATAACTGAATTGAAAAAGAAATAGTTTTCATAATTCCATCGCAGGGAGTGAAGATGTCCACTTTTGATTCCACCAAGTGCCGACTTGAAGACTTACTGAAGAATATTATGGCTGGAACGATTCAGCTCCCAGATTTCCAGCGCGGTTGGGTTTGGGATGATGAGCATATCAGGTCTCTATTGGTCAGCATTGCCAGAGCATTTCCGGTTGGAGCGATAATGCTGCTTGAAAATGGTGGAGAGACCAAATTCAAGATACGTCCTGTCGAGGGTATTGATCCTTCGAAGATCACCCCGGAGAAGGCAGACAAATTGATACTTGATGGTCAGCAACGGCTGACATCGCTTACCCAGGTGCTGATGTTCACAGCGCCTGTTGCCACAAGAGATAACAAAAAACGGGAGATCAAGAAGTTCTATTACATCGATATTGAAAAAGCGCTTCAAGGACCGTTGAGCTATGAAGAGGCTATTTTTGGCGTTGAAGCAGACAAGATGCTTCGTGAGAATTTCGGTCGTGACATTAAGCTCGACCTGAGCTCTGCGGAGAAAGAATACAGCAACTTCTGTTTTCCCTGTAACCAGATACTCAATTCTGATACGTGGGAAGAAGGCCTGAATGCCTACGACTCTGCGAAGTTTTCACGGTACATGGAGTTTCGCAGGGTTGTACTGGGAGAGTTCCGGAAGTATGACGTACCGATCATCGAACTGAAAAAAGAAAACAAAAAGGAAGCTGTCTGCCTTGTTTTTGAGAAGGTGAATACCGGTGGCGTGCCGCTTTCTGTCTTTGAGCTGCTTACGGCAAGCTATGCTGCCGATGGTGTTAATCTGCGTGACGAATGGTATGGCAACAAAATAGACGGTGCGGAGGGAATCCATCACTACCTTTATAGGCAAAGGCTGCTTCGCTCTATTGAGCCGACAGACTTTTTCCAGGCACTGTCACTGCTTTATACGTATTATCTCCGCCAGGACGATATCCGTAACGGCAAGACCGGCAAACAGATCACTGGTGTAAGTGCAAAAAGAGAAACCGTGCTCTCGCTTCCATTATCCGCGTATCAGGAATGGAATCAGAAGTTGCAGGACGGTTTTTGGAAGGTTGCAAAGTTCCTCCGCAAAGAGTCGTTCTTTTCAACTTCAGATCTGCCATACAGAACCCAGATTGTTCCACTTGCTGCTGTTCTCACGGTGCTTGGCGAACGATGGCTTGAGCAAAAAGTGTATAACAAGCTGTCACAGTGGTATTGGTGTGGCGTTTTAGGCGAATTATACGGCGGAGCTGTTGAGACCAGGTTCGCGAACGACTTGCAAGAGCTGCTGGAGTGGATAGACAACAATGGGCCGGAGCCATCCACGGTTCGCGATGCAAATTTCCAACCGGGGCGGCTTGATACCCTGCGCTCCAGAACCAGTGCGGCCTACAAAGGAATTCATGTCCTGATCCAGCGTGATGGTGCTCAGGATTTTTTCTGGAAATCCACGATTCGCGATCTCGATGAAACTGATTGGGAAGACAACAAACTTGATATTCATCACATCTTCCCCAAGGCGTGGTGTGCGTCAAAGGGCATTGGCCCGGCACAGTATAATTCTATTCTTAACAAAACCCCTATTTCCTACAAAGCCAACCGCATGATTGGCGGGAAGGCGCCCTCTGATTATCTCCAGCAGATTCAGAAGCATCCGACTGTACAACTTAACGATGCCGAGATGGATGCAATCCTTGCCACCCATTGCGTTGATACGTTGTCACTCCGTAATAACGAGTATTCTTCTTTTATTGAAAAACGAAGGGCTATGTTGTTGGCCAAAATTACTGGCGCAATGTGCAAGTCTATAGTCGATTCACCTGAAACCATTGCAGACGATGAATCTGATGAGGATGATGACATTGATAACACTTGATCAACTCACAAGTTTAATCGCCAACGGCGAACAACTCGACGTGGAGTTCAAATCAGACCGCCTCGTCTACGCCCTCTACGGCCTAACGGAAGAGGAAATCGCCTTGGTTGGGGCACCGCGATGAAAGAACTCTTTAGCGAAACGGAACTGAGGCGGCTCATCTCCTTGGGAGAGGGGCAGTTCATCGAGTTCAAATCCCTCTGGGACCTGAAGGATGACCAGAAGAAGGCCGTCAGCCGGCGGACAGTGCGCGACCTTGTGGCCGAATATGTCGCCGCCTTTGCCAATGCCGACGGAGGGACCCTACTGCTCGGCGTCAACGATGACGGGACCCCTTCCGGTCATGCCTATCCGGATGAGGCCGTCAAAGACTTCGTCGCCACACCCGAGCGGCGATTGCGCCCTGCCGTACACGTTGACGTGCAACAGACCATCCTCGACGGCAACAAGGTTATCATCCTCCAGATTCCTATAGCCCTTGAGGCCGTCATGGTCGACGGCAACGGCTTCCCCTACCGGGTCGGCAAGGAAGTCATCCATGAGCCGCAGGAAGTCATCAATCAGCGCAAGCAGGCGTACCGCCGGGTCGGATACGAACAACAGGTTCGGCCGGAAGCGACAATCGAGGACCTTGACCTTTCCCTGGCCGAGGAATTCCTCAGCAAGACTCCTTATGGCGGCCGGTCGGTGCTGGAGATTTTGCAGAACTACGGCCTCATTATCCCCAAAGGGGCCACCTATGCTGTGACCAACGCGGCTCTGCTTCTCTTCTGCAAGGCGCCATCGGTGCGCTGGCATCCCCGCAGCGGCATCCGCATCTTCCGCGTCGACGGCACCGACCGCCGCCACGGTAGCCGCCGCAATGTTGCCCAGCAGACCCCACTGGCACCTCCGCTGGCCAGGATGATACCGGACGCCCACAAGGCGCTGGCCGCTCAAATCGGCAAGTCGGAGAAGCTCCATAACCTCTTCTTCCGGGAGATGCCGGAATATCCAACCTTCGCTTGGCAGGAAGCCCTGGTGAACGCCGTCGCCCACCGCGACTACAACGAGCAGGGACGGGAGATTGAGGTCTGGTTCTTCGATGACCGGATGGAGATTCAAAGCCCCGGCGAACTGGTGCCGCCGGTGACCATCGAAAAGCTGAAGAACCGGCAGCGGGTCCATGCCAGCAGGAACCCGCTCATGGTGCGGGTGCTGGTCGACATCGGCATCATGCGGGAAGAAGGGGAAGGGATACCGCGCATCTTCGAGGAGATGGAAGAATCGTTCCTCGGCCAGCCTGTGTTCTCCATGGAAACGTCGAGCTTCTGCCTCACCCTCAAGAACGAGCCCATCTACACCGGCCAGAGTCCCATCTGGGGAATGCTGGTCGATCGCTACCGTCTGGCAATTAACCAGAAACGGGTACTCCTGGCTAATCCCGACGGGTTTTCCAACGAGACCTACCGCAAGCTCACTGGCGTCGACCGCGACCAGGCATACCGAGAAATCCAGGAGCTCGTCACTCTCAGCATAATAGACGGAGCGCCGTCCTCCGGCCGCGGTGCGGTCTACAGGATATCCTCCGCTCTCAAGCAGCAGCGGACCTGGCTTGAAAGCAGACTGCCGAAGCTCATCACGTATTTCGGTAGCCATCAGCGTCTGACCAACAGCGAGTTCTGCAGGCTCTTCAGCCTTACAAGGTTTGTTGCGACCAGGGAACTGAAACGTCTGGTAGATGAGAGGTACTTGACCCCTGCAGGCACGGGGAGGGGGGCACATTATGTTCCCGGTCCCGGCCTCGTCCGCTTCCTGCAGGAATGAGCGAAATGAGCGCGAAATGAGCGCTCGTTTCAATAATCATCAATATTATTAAACCATTATCTGTTCGAACCTTGCAGGAGGTCCAAAGGAATGGGTGAAGGTTGTGGTCTCAGAGCTGAAGAAACTTGCACTTATATGCGCGTTATGAACATGTTATGAGCGCTCAGTCAGCTAAGAAGAAGCGTCGATGACTCTCGGTATGACCTTGCCGATATTGGCCCTGTAATTCAATACCAACCGGAGCGGATATGAAAATCGGCAGAAATGATCCATGCCCCTGTGGCAGCGGGATCAAATACAAGAAATGCTGTGCCGGCAAACAGGAGACCGGCGGACAGCCTGCCGGCATGGGCGAGGCCATGGGGGAGCTGAGGGAACTCCTCAAGGGGCAGAGCTTCTCCTCGCTGGAAGAAGCCAACGCCTTCATAGGCAAACATATGCAACAGCGCAATCAGGCCCCCATGGACGACTTCCACGGCCTGTCATCGGAGCAGATGCACCGGTTCCTCCACTTCCCGTTCGAGACGCCCCATCTGGTCACCTTCCCGTCCTCACTCGATACCGCCCCGGAAGCCCCGATTATGACCCTCTTCAACCTGCTGGTTGGTGCCATTGGTGAAGAAGGTCTGAAGGCGACCGCCACCGGCAATCTCCCCCGCAACTTCTGCCGAGAGGCGGCCCTGGCCTTTCTGGGGGAAGAAGGGTACCGGGAGAAGACCAGATTTTGCGGCATCAATACCGAACCGGACTTTCCGGAACTTCACGTCACAAGGCTGGTTGCGGAACTGGCCGGGCTGATCCGGAAGTACAAGGGAAGGTTCATCCTCGGCAGGGAGTGCCGGAAGCTTTTGGCAGAACAGGGCCCGTCCGGCATTTACCCGCGGCTGCTCCGTGCCTTTACCCGGGAGTACAACTGGGGATACCAGGACCGGTATCCGGATTTCCAGATTATCCAGCAATCCTTTCTGTTCTCCCTGTATCTGCTGCAGCGATTTGGCGCTGAGTGGCAGACGTCTGGGTTCTACGCCGACAACTTCCTGCGGGCCTTTCCCGCGGTACTCGGGGAGGCGCAGCCACTCCACTTTGAGACCGCCGAGGATATGGTCGGTCGCTGCTACGTCATCCGCGTCCTGGACCGGTTCGCCGGGTTTCTCGGCTTGGCGGAGATCGAGCGTGATCCCGACAAAAGGTTTTTCGACGAGTTCCGCCTGCGCACGCTGCCGCTCCTGGAGCATGTCGTCCAGTTTCATCTGTGAGGTGCCGAAGTGGTCATACTGGTAGTGGAGAGTGAGCGGCCACTTCTGCTGCGTCACGTGATCCTTGATGCCGTCGTCGACACCATCAACCAGCGTGCCGGCGGCGCATGAATGAATATCAGGAAACCTTTTCCGACACCAGTTTCTCCAAATGCCTGGCCCATTTCGTGAGCCATTCCTTTTTCTCCTTATCGTACTTGTTTCGATTGTAGACCCCGATCACACCCTGCTTGGCGTGGTTGAGGATTGCGTCGATGATCTCGTCCGGACAGCCGAGTTCCGACAGTTTCGTTGCGGTGGTCCTGCGCAAATCATGAGGAGTCCAGCGAGGGAGGCCAAAGTACTCCTTCATTTCCTCGGTTTTCTTCCCGTCGCCGGTTGGACGTCCCCCATCCCGTTCATCGCAAACCATATGGGAGAGTGCGTGACGCTGGAGGGGGGCCACAAGAGAGGGCCCAGGAAACACGTAGTTGCTGTAATTGGGATTCTCTCCAATCAACCGAAGGGCTAAGGGAGAGAGAAAGACCCTGTGTGCCTCTTGCCGGTGGTTTCGGGTTTTGATCCGTTCCGGAGGTATGGTCCACCAATTGCCGTCGATTTCATCCCATGTCATGCCGCTGACCTCTCCTGGGCGTTGGGCCGTCACCAGGACGAGGAGCAGCGCCCTTCGGGTTTCGGGTGTCCCGGGAGCATTGGCGGAATGCAGTAACTTCCAGACGAACTTGATTTCTGCATCAGACAAAGTGCGGGAAGTGCTCACTGGCTTTATGGAGGGAACAGCCGCCGGGAGGCGGGTGAAGGGGTTGAAGTCGGCCAGTTCACGCTCCAAGGCGAAATTGAACATGGCCCGGGCAATTTTCATGACCCCGCGGGCCTGACCGGGAGTATCCGCGGCGATGGGATCAATGAGGTCAATGGCGTCACGACGTCGTATGTCAGAGACCCGACGGTGGCTCCAGTCCGGAAGGACGTATTTGTCGAGGGTTCTGACCGTTTCTCGTGAGGTGGAGGCAGCTCGATGTTGTTCAGTAAATTTTTTGTACTGCTCGACAAGGTCTGCCACGGTGAAAGGGGCTTCCTCTTTGACGACAACGGGCTCATCCTGAGGATTTACTCCCTTGCCGACCAGCAATGCCGCTTCCCGAAATTTCTCCCGTGCCTCGGCAAGTGAAACCTTCGGGTACTGTCCGAGATTCAACCGGTGGCGCTTGCCGTTCAGGGTGTAGATGTATTGAAACGTCTTGACGCCGGAAGGCAGGACCCTTAGAGTAAACCCGTGTCCTTCGCGGATGCAGTATTCTTTTTCAGGTGGCTTGATTGATTGGAGAAAGCGGTCGGTGAATTTCATGGAACCTCTGTGGAACCTTCAGTGTCTCCGAAATAGGGCTAAACAAGTTAAATACAGGAAAACATAATTAAATATAAAATCGCTGTTAAGTCAAATAATTAGTGTTGGGTGGCTGGCCAAATTTAATGGTCGATAACTCCGTTTAACGGGTTGGTACATGCTTCGGGAGCAGGGGGTCGGAAGTTCGAATCTTCTCGCCCCGACCATTTTTTTCCGAACAATAGGGGGAGGTCACCATTCCGGTGAACCTCCCCTTTGTTTTTCCGCTTCAGCCTCGGTTTTCCCTGTGGGCGCCCCGGAGAAAATGATTGTCACCATCCGGTTGAAAATGCTACAAAATATAGGTTTTGCCGAAGGGGCACCAACGTTACGGGGTAGGCGGTCAGCCAGATGAAGTTCGACACGCTACACGACTTTCTGTCCGAGCTGGAGCGGCTCGGCGAGCTGCACCGGGTGCGGGTTGAGGTGGACCCGCTTCTGGAGGTGGCCGCTGTCACCGACCGGGTGAGCAAGACCACCGGCGGCGGTCCGGCGCTCCTCTTCGAGCGGGTGTCGGGAGCGGCGGTTCCGGTGGCCACCAACCTCTTCGGTTCCCCCCGGCGGATGGCCCTGGCCCTGGGGGTGGCTTCCCTCGATGATCTTGCGGCCCGGATGGAGGCGCTCCTGGCGCAGCTCCCTCCGGGCCAAGCCTCCCAGGGACTGGCAGCGCTGCCGCTCCTGGAGGAGTTCCGGCGCTTCGCCCCGGTGGTTGCCGGCGCGGCGGGGTGCCAGGAAGTCGTCGATGAATCTCCCGATCTGGCCCATTACCCCTTCCTCCAGTGCTGGCCCGGTGACGGCGGGCGCTTCATAACCCTCCCCCAGGTATTCACCCGGGACCCGGAAACCGGCCTTCCCAACTGCGGCATGTACCGGGTGCGGATTTTCGACGAAAACAGTGTCGGCATCCGCTGGCATGCCGGGCGGGGTGGCGAGCTCCACTGGCGGAAGTACCGGGAACGGGGTGAACGGATGCCGGTGGCGGTGGCGCTGGGGGGAGACCCGGCGGCCATGGTGGCGGCAACCCTGCCGCTCCCCGAGAATGTGGACGAGATGCAGTTCGCCGGCTGGCTGCGGGGTGCGCCTCTGGAGCTGACCCGCTGTCGGACGAACGAACTTTTTGTCCCCGCCGGTGCGGAGATGGTCATCGAGGGGTACATGGAACCGGGGGAGACGGCCCTGGACGGACCCTTCGGCAACCATACCGGTTTCTCCATGCCGCCGGCAGAGGTGCCGGTCATGGGTGTCACGTGTATCACCCGGCGAAGGGATTGCATCTATCCCGCCACGGTGGTGGGCCCCCCCCCCGCGGAGGACTGCTTCATGGCCAAGGCGGCGGAGCGGCTCTTTTTCCCTCTGTTGCGACGCCGGTGGCCCGCCATCGTCGACATCAACCTCCCCCTGGAGTGGATCTTCCACGGCGGTGCCATCGTTTCGGTGCGTGACGCGGGGGTGGGGGGCGTCCGGCGGCTCGTGGAGGAGGTGTGGGCGTCGGGGATGCTGGGAGCGGCCCGGCTCCTGGTGGTGGTGGACGACGACACCGATGTCCGCGACCTCTCCCGGGTGGCGTGGCGGGTCATGAACATGGCCGACTGGCGGAATGATCTCTTCGTGGAGGAGGGAGGGGGGACGCCTCCCTTGCCGTGGCTCGGGGCGCGGCTTGGGATAGACGCCACCCGCAAGGAACGGTTCCGTTCCGTCGCCCCGGAGTTCGGGATGGACGACGCCACGAAACGTCAGATCGAAGAACGGTGGAGGGAGTACGGATTTTGACGGCGAGACGTTGGGTGTGGGGATGGGCTCTGCTGCTCTGCTTTCTGGTGACGCCGGGGTGCTACTACTTCCGACTGGCGGCCGAGCCCCTGCAGAAGCCGCGGTTCGTGACGGTGAAGCCGGCGGACGATGTCTATGCCACGGTGAGGAGCCTGCTTCTGAAGGACGGCTACGTGATTGAACAGGAGGACCCGAAGGAACGGACTCTTCTGACGGAATTCCGCCACTTCTCGACCCGGGCCGGCGGGGTGACCCAGCCGGAGGGGGGGCGCCTCTACTACCACAAGCTCCGGGTGACGGTAGGGGGGGGTGAAGAGGGTGCCGCGGTGGAGCTGGAATCGGTTGACCTTGAGATCCGCTCCAGCTACGTCTATGACGAGGGGGGGAAGGTCCTCTCCTTCAAGAAGCGCTACCCCTATGAGCAGTATCCCAGCATGTTCGACCTCTCTTCGGTGAACTGGGAGCTTGGCCGGATGAGGGGGTACCTGGAAGGGACCCTCGCGGGAGGGAGAAAGCATGGTAAGTGAGGAAAGGGTGACGATGGGACTGTTCGGGAAGCTCAAGGTGTTTCTGGAGATGATCAAGTTCGCCCATACGGTCTTTGCCCTCCCCTTCGCCTTCACGGGGGCGGTGCTGGCGGCCGGGGGGCTTCCCACGGCGTACCAGGCGTTCTGGATCCTGATGGCGATGGTGGGGGCCCGAACCGCGGCCATGGGGATGAACCGCGTGATCGATGCGGAGATCGACGCCCGCAACCCCCGCACCGCCGGCCGCGCCATCCCGGCGGGGCTCATCGGCCGGGGGACTGCGATCGCCTTCATCGTCCTCTCCACGCTCCTCATGTTCTACGCGGCCCACCGGTTGAACCCCCTCTGCCTCTATCTCTCGCCGGTGGCGCTCTTCTTCCTGGTCCTCTATTCCTACTGCAAGCGGTTTACGGCCCTGGCCCACGTGGTCCTCGGCATCTGCCTGGCTGCGGCCCCCCTGGGGGCGTGGATCGCCATCAGGGGGACGGTGGAGCTTCCCGCGGTGCTCCTGGCCCTTGCGGTCCTCTTCTGGGTGGCCGGCTTCGACATCCTCTACGCCCTCCAGGACCTGGAGTTCGACCGGGGCGCCGGGCTCCACTCGATTCCGTCGCGGCTCGGGGTGAGCGGATCACTCTGGACCGCCCGCCTCTTCCATCTGGCGATGGTGGCGCTCCTGGCGGGGCTTTTTGTCGTCGCCGGCCTCGGCGTCTGGTACCTGGCGGGGTTCGGGCTCTGTGTCGCCATGCTCCTCTACGAGCACTGGCTCCTGCGGGGGGGTGACCTCTCCCGGCTGGACGCCGCCTTTTTCGCCATGAACGGCTACATCAGCGTCACGCTCTTCGTGGCCACGCTGGTCGATGTGCTGGCGCGGAAGGGGGGGGCATGAGCGGCACGATTCTCGTGGGGATAACCGGCGCTTCCGGCTCGGTCTACGGGCTGAGGCTCTGCGAAGAGCTCCTCAAGGCGGGGAAGCGGGTGGTGGTCACCGTCAGCAGCGCCGGCATCGGCGTGGTGCGGGAGGAGACCAATCTCGACCTTTCCGGCGGCGAGGAAGAAGCGGCTGCCCGGCTGCGGGAGCTCTTCGGGGCTTCGCCGGAGCAGCTGGCCTACCATGGCTCCGACAACCTCTTTGCCCCGCCGGCCAGCGGCTCGGCGGCCCCCGACGCCATGGTCGTGGCTCCGTGCAGCATGGGGACCCTGGCCCGGGTTGCGGCGGGGCTCTCGGGAACGCTCCTGGAGCGGTGCGCCGACGTGATGCTCAAGGAGGGGCGCCCCCTGGTCATCGTCCCCCGGGAGACCCCCCTTTCCGCCATCCATCTGGAGAACATGCTGAAGCTTGCCCGGCTCGGGGTGCGGGTCGTGCCGGCCATGCCCGCCTTCTACCACCGGCCCCGGACCCTGGACGACCTGGTGGACTTCGTGGTGGGCAAGGTGCTCGACACCCTCGGCGTTCCCCATGAACTCTTCACCCGTTGGGGGACCCCATGATCACACTTGCTTCCATTTCAGAAAAAGTTCATGCCGGAGAGCGGATCACCGACGAAGAGGCCCTGTTCCTCTTCGAGTCCCGGGACCTCATCGCCGTGGGGGAACTGGCCGCGGCCGTGAACCGGCGCCGAAACGGCGACCGGGTCTTCTTCAACGTGAACCGCCATATCAACCACACCAACATCTGCGTGAACCGCTGCTCCTTCTGCGCCTTCTACCGCACCGCCGACCAGCCCGGCGCCTACCTCTACGACCTGGAGGAGATCCGCAACCGCGCCACGGAGGCCCATGCCCAGGGGGCCACGGAGATCCATATCGTCGGCGGTCTTCACCCGGACCTCCCCTTCGATTTCTACCTGGAGATGCTCCGGACCGTGAAGGAGGTCTCCCCCGACCTCCACGTGAAGGCCTTCACCGCCGTGGAGATCGAGTACCTCTCAAAGCTGGCCGGTCTCTCCGTGGCCGGGACCCTGGCGGCGCTGCAGGAGGCGGGGCTCGGGTCCCTTCCCGGCGGCGGCGCCGAGATCTTCGCCCCGGCGGTCCGCAACCGGCTCTGCCCCGAAAAGATCAGCGGCGAGCGGTGGCTCGCCGTCATGGAGGAGGTCCATCGGGCCGGGCTCAAATCCAACGCCACCATGCTCTTTGGCCACATCGAGAGCCATGCCGACCGGGTCGACCACATGGGCCGCCTGCGGGAGCTCCAGGACCGGACCGGCGGGTTCCAGGTCTTCATCCCCCTGGCCTTCCAGAAGGAGAACAACCCCCTGGGGCACCTGAAGCGCCCCGGCCCCGGCGGGGTCGACGCCCTGAAGACCCTGGCCGTGGCTCGGATATATCTCGACAACTTCGCCAACATCAAGGCCTACTGGGTGATGCTGGGGCTGAAGACCGCCCAGGTGGCCCTCTCCTTCGGGGTGAACGACCTGGACGGCACCGTGGTGGAGGAGAAGATCGGCCACGACGCCGGCGCCGCCACCCCCCAGACCATGGGGCGCGACGACATCGTGGCCCTGATCCGGAAGGCGGGGCGGGTGCCGGTGGAGCGGGATACGCTCTACAACGAGCTGAGGGTGTACTGACCATGGATACCGTTATGGGGAAAATCGAACGGGGCGAGACCATCGACCGCGCCGAGGCCCTCCGGCTCCTTCTGGAGGCCGACCTCTTGACCCTGGGGCGCCTGGCCGACGGCATCCGCCGGCGGCTCCACCCCGAGGAGGTCGTCACCTTCGTGGTGGACCGCAACGTCAACTACACCAACGTCTGCGAGTCCAAGTGTAAATTCTGCGCCTTCTACCGGGACGAGGGGGCTGCCGACGCCTACCTCCTGGCCGAGGAGGCCATCTACGCCAAGATTGCCGAGCTGGTGGAGCACGGCGGGACCCAGCTCCTCATGCAGGGGGGGCTCCACCCCCAGCTGGGGGTCGAGTGGTTCGAGGAGCTCTTCCGGGGGATCAAGACGCGGTTTCCCCAGGTCCAGAACCACTCCCTCTCGCCGGCGGAGATCACCCAGATCGCCGCGGTCTCGAAACTCGCCATCCCGGAGACGATCCGGCGCCTGCGGGAGGCGGGGCTCGACTCCATCCCCGGCGGCGGGGCCGAGATCCTCGTGGACCGGGTCCGGCAGGAGATCTCACCCAAAAAGATCGGCTGGGAAGGGTGGGCCGCGGTGATGGGAGAGGCGGCCCGGCAGGGGATGCCCACCACCGCCACCATGATGTTCGGCAGCACGGAGAAGCCCGAGGACATCGTGGAGCACCTCTTCCGGGTCCGGGAGCTTCAGGCCGCCGGGGGCTCCTTCACCGCCTTCATCCCCTGGACCTACCAGCCGGGGAATACCGAGCTGGGGGGGGGGAGCGCCACCGGCGTCGAATACCTGAAGGTCCTGGCCCTTTCCCGGATCGTCCTCGGCAACGTGCCGAACATCCAGGCCAGTTGGGTGACCCAGGGGGCCCAGATGGCCCAGGTGGCCCTCTTCTTCGGCGCCAACGACCTGGGTGGTACCATGCTGGAGGAGAACGTGGTGGCCGCCGCCGGCTGCACCTTCCGCATGAGCCTTGAGGAGATGGTGGAGCTTGTCCAGGAGACGGGGTTCCGCCCTGCCCAACGGACCACTCTTTACGAGATAATCCGCGAATTCTAGCGGATCGCGTCTGTTAACCTTTCACGATTGGAGATTTCCTTGTCCTTGCAACCTGTTTCACCCGAGATCATCACTACCCCCGAGGGGGTCCGCCGCCTTGCGGACCGCCTCTCCCGGGAGCCCCGCCTTGCCTGTGACCTGGAGGCCGACTCCATGCACCACTATCAGGAGAAGGTCTGCCTGATCCAGTTCGCGGTGCCGGGGCTTGCCGCCATCGTCGACCCCTTGGCCGTTGCCGACCTGGCGCCCCTGGCGCCGCTCTTTGCCGATCCCGCCATCCGCAAGGTCTTCCACGGGGCCGACTACGACATCCGGTCCCTGCACCGGGACTTCGGCATCGAGGTGAACAACCTCTTCGATACCATGATCGCGTGCCAGTTCCTGGGGGAGCGGGAGTTCGGCCTGGCTGCGGTCCTCAAGAAGCGCTTCGGTGTGGAGCTCGACAAGCAGTACCAGCGGGCCGACTGGAGCAGGCGCCCCCTGACGGCAGGGATGATCGAGTACGCGGTGAAGGACACGACGCTCCTCATCGAGCTGGCCGGCCAGCTGGAGGGAGAACTCCGGGCGAAGGGGCGCCTCGGGTGGGTGTCGGAGGAGTGCGCGCTTCTTGCGCGGGTGCGGGTGGCCCAGCGCCCCGACGATGTGCCCCTGTTTCTCCGTTTCAAGGGGGCGTTGCGGATGTCGCCCCGGTCCCTGGCGGTGCTGGAGGAGATCCTCCGCTTCCGGGACCGGCGGGCGCGGCAGATGGACGTGCCGCCGTTCAAGGTGCTCGGCACCGAAACGGTGCGGGAACTGGCCGAGAAGCGGCCCCGGTCGGCCGCCGAGTTTGCCGGCATCACCGGCTTCACGGAGCGGGTCATCGAGCGCTGCGGCGAGGAGATCCTGCGGGCCGTGGAGAGGGGTCTGGCGGTGCAGGAGCGGGATCTGCCCACGTTCCCCCGGGAAGAGCGGCGGAAGCTGGGGGGAGACGAGGAGAGGCGCGTCAAGGCCCTCAAGGGGTGGCGGGAGGAGCGGGCGCGGCGGCTTGCCGTGGAGCCCGGGTTCCTGGCCAACAACGCCCTCCTGGAGCAGGTTGCCCTGGGGCTCCCCCATTCGGTGGAGGATCTGGACTCCGTGGCAGGGCTTCGCCCGTGGCAGAAGCGCGAGTTTGGCGCTGAGATGGTGGCGGCCCTCCAGTCCCGCCGCTAGGAGGTATTTGCCTCATTTCGGCATGCCTGCCGCACAACTGAAAACGGCACGGTGGAGCAGGAATCATCCGCTCCTCCGTGCCGTTTTTTTTTGTGTGTGCCGTGCGCCGGTGCTATTTCGTTTCTGGTTCCCCGAAGAGCGAATCGAACTCGGTGGGGGAGAATCCTTCCAGTTCCACCTGGGGACCCTTGGCCGGGGGGGGCTCCTTCGGCTCTTCCTCATTCCAGCCGAAGCTTTCCAGGTCTAAGCCGTCGTTCCCCCGGGCTGCGGCGGCCGGAGCCGCGTTCTGCTCCTCCTCGAAGCCGCCGAAGGTATTGGCGGGCGCTTCCCAGGGAGATTCCAGCTCGGGCGTGGGGGCCGGAGCCGGGGCGGCAGCGGTTTCCTCGCTGCTGTCGCCGGTTTCGAGAAGGGATGCGAATCCGTCGTCATCGGCCGGCGCCGATCCGAAAAGAGCCGGGGGGGCGGCCGGGGTCTCAGGGGGCGACTCGTCGAAGGAAAAATCGGCCAGGTCCGCCTCGCCCAGGGCTGGCGGTGCGGCAGGGGCCGCCGCGATGGTGGGCTCCAGGTCGAAGGAGAGGGGGGCATTCCCCGGCCCCGGCCCGGTGGCGGGGGGGGCCGCAAAACCAAGGTCCATGGTGGGGAAGATGTCGTCTCCCGGCTTGATCTGGGGCTGCGCGGGAGCTGCGGCCGGGGCGGACGCCTCCCAGGTGAAGGTCTCCTCGGGGGCGGCCGCTGCTGTGGTGATCGCCGGGACTGCCGTGGCAACGGCCGTGATGGCTCCGGCCGCGGCGAGAGGTGCCACGATGGAGCGGATGCCGTGGGCCTCTTTGAAGGCGCTCAGGTCGATCTTGCACTTCTTGCAGGTGTCGAGAAACTCGAAGCTGTTATAACCGCACTTGGGACACTTCATGGTTGCTGCTCCTTGCGCGGCACAACGCTGTCGGCTGACCGCTATGGTGTAGGTGGCGACCCGTTTTCGGGGTGGGCTCCCTCCCCCAGATCGCCGAAGAGGTACTGGAGAATGGCCAGAAGGGCTATCCCCGCCGTCTCGGTCCGGAGGATGCGCCTGCCGAGGGTCACGGGTATGAAGCCGGACTCCCGCGCCGTTTCCGCTTCCGTCGCCGTAAGCCCCCCTTCGGGGCCGACGATGACGGCGATGCTTGCCGGCCGAAGTTGGGCCGCGAGGGTTTCCTTCAGGGTCGTGGCCCGCTCCGCCTCCCAGAGGAGGAGCTTCAGGTCGTGGTCCGCATCCCGGACTGCCTCGTCCATTTCCCGGGCCAGCCGCACCGTGGGGATGTCGGGACGTCCCGCCTGCCGAGCCGCTTCCCCGACGATTCGCTGCCAGCGCCGCAGCCGCTCCTCTTCCCGGTCGGCCGGGATGCGGGAGACCGAACGGTCCGCCTGGAAGGGGATCACCTCGCTCACCCCCAACTCAGTCCCTTTCTGCAAGATGAGTTCCATCTTCTCTCCCTTCGGAAGCCCCTGGAAGAGGGTGATCCGCGGGGTTCCCCCCGGGGAGGCCGTGGCGTGGCGCTCCTCGATGGCCACGGTGAGGTGGTCGCGCCCCATTTCCCGGATGATTCCCGTACACTCGACGCCCCGTCCGTCCGCCAGCCTAACGCGGGTGTCAATTTTCAGGCGCAGGACCTTTGCCATGTGACGGAAAAGGTCCCCTTCAATCCGAACGGTCTCGACCGAGAGGTCGGCGCCGGGGGCCATGAAGCGGCGCGCGCTCATCTCCCGGCCCGGTAGAGGAGGCAGCTCCACTCCCCCTCGCGGGTGGTTTCGGCAAGGGTCAGGCCGGTGGTGGCGAACCCGTCGATGACAAAGGGCTCACGCTCCACGAGTATCCCCGACAGGATCAGGAAGCCGCCGGGGGCGACCTTTGCCGTCAGGTCCCGGGCCATCCTGACCAGATCCTCGGCGAGGATGTTGGCCAGGACCACCCCGAAGCGCTCCGGGATCTCCTCCAGAGGGGTGGTGACCAGTTCGGCGCTGACCCCGTTCATTTCACAGTTCTCCCGGGCCACTTCCACGGCGTCGGTGTCGATGTCGGTCCCCACCACGCGGCTGGCCCCCAGCTTGGCGGCCGCAATGGCCAGAATACCCGAGCCGGTTCCCACGTCGAGGACGTCGCCGGGTTGGCCGAGCTTTTCCAGGGCCTCCAGGCAGAGGCGGGTGGTGGGGTGGGTGCCGGTGCCGAAGGCCATCCCCGGGTCCAGTTCGATGACAAGATCGTCCGGCCCTGGAGTAAACGGCTCCCAGGTGGGCTTGATGACGAGTCGGCGGCCGATGCGGGTCGGCGAGAAGTGCTGGCGCCACCCCGTGGCCCAGTCCTCCTCCCGGATAGTGGTGACGGTGGGGGGGAGGGGGGAGGCATCGCCGTAGGCGGGGGCGTTTTCCCGGATGAACTGGTTGAGGGCGGCGAGTTTCGCCTCCAGGTCGGCGTCGGGGGTGAAATAGGCTCGCACGGTCTTGACCGGCGCCTCGTCCATGTCGTCGAGGGAGAAGGTGTCCAGCTCCAGGTTGTCGATACTCACTCCGTTGCCGGAGAGTTCCACAAGAAAGTCGGCCAGAAGGTCGACCATCGCCGCGGGGACCTCGCAGGCGACTTCGGACCAGGTTTTTTCCATGGGTGCTCCTCAGGGTTACGTACGTTATCCATGCAGGCAAGGAGGGCTAACGTAGCAAAACTAAAGGGCTCTGACAATAAAAACCTTGACAAATAAATTGGCCTGGGTTCAAATCTCATTAAAATCACCTCGGGGTGGCTGTGATGGATCTGGAGCAGACAAAGCAGGAAATCGTGGCCTTTGTTGAAGGGCGGAAGAAGCACTTCGTCGCCATTGCCGAAGAGCTGTACCGCAATCCCGAAACGGGCCTGAACGAGGTGCGGAGCTCGGCCCTCCTGGCCGATTTCCTGGAACGGGAGGGATTTCGGGTGGAGCGGGGCGTTGCCGGTCTTTCCACGGCTTTTCGGGCCGAGACGGGGGAGGGTGGGCCGGTCATCGCCCTCATGGCCGAGATGGATGCCCTCCCGGTCATGGGCCATGCCTGCGGCCACAACGTGATTGCCGCCGCGGCAATGGGCGCCGCCACGGCCCTGCGGCACATTCTCCCGCCGGGCGCGGCCCGCATCGTCGTTCTCGGCACCCCGGCCGAGGAGATGGGGATCGGGAAGGTGGAGATGATCGGCCACGGCGCCTTTGACGGGGTCGAATTTGCCCTGATGGTGCACCCGTCGTCCCGGCGGTACGTGATCAAGCACTACCTTGGGCTCGCCCGGATCCGCTTCACCTTCTTCGGCAAGCCTGCCCATGCCGCCGCCTATCCGGAGGAGGGGGTCAACGCCCTGGACGGGGTGATCCAGACCTTCAACGGGATCAGCGCCCTGCGCCAGCAGCTCCGCCAGGATGTGCGGGTCCACGGGATCATCACCGAGGGGGGGATCGCCCCCAACATAATCCCGGAGCGGGCTGCGGCCCATTTCTACGTCCGGGCCGATGACCTGGCGGAGCTGGAGCGGGCCAAGGGGCGTGTCGTGGCCTGTGCCGAGGGAGCCGCCCTGGCCACCGGCTGCCGGCTCCAGGTGGAGGCGGACCCGCGGGTTCTGGCCCCCCTCAAGGTGAACCGGGCCTTTTCGTCCCTCTACTCGGCCCAGTTGGCGTACCTGGGGCTTCAGGAGTCGGAGAACCAGCCCGACAGGAACAAGGGGTCTTCGGACATCGGCAACGTCTCCCAGGTCGTGCCGACCATCCATCCCCACGTCCCCATTGGCGACGGCATCAATATCCACAGCGAGGCCTTTGCCCGGGCCACGGTTTCCGAGAAGGGAAAGGCCGCCGTGGCGGAGGGTGCCACGGCCCTGGCGCTGACCGCAGCGGAGCTGGCGGCCCGGCCGGAGCTGCGGGAGGAAATCTGGCGGGAATTTCGCTCATGAGAATTCTGCCATTGCCACGGTGAAAATACATGGTATATAGTATTTAATGAAAAAGTTGACCAGAGGGGCGGACCGTTCATGAACGGATCAATGCGGCATATCTACCTCTTTTCCGACGCCACCGGGGAAACCGTGGAGCGGGTGCTTCGCGCCGCCCTTTCCCAGTTCCGTGACGTTGAGGCCCGTATCCACCGGATGAGCAAGATCAGGAGCCGGGAGGATATCCTCTCCGCCCTGGAGGAGGTGCTCAAGGAACCGGGGATTGTTATCTATACCCTCGTGGATACGGAGCTGGCGCAGCTGCTGCGGGACGAGGCCGAGGCCCACGGCCTTGACGCCCTGGACCTCATCAGTTCACTCCTCTTCAAGCTGTCGGACTTCTTCGGGGTCCCCCCCCAGAATGAGCCAGGGCTTCTCTACCAGATCAACTCCGAGTACCACAAGCGGGTCGAGGCCGTTGACTTCACGGTGAAGCACGACGACGGCCAGGACCCCCGGGGGCTCAGCAAGGCCGACTTCGTCCTGGTGGGGGTGTCCCGTTCCTCCAAGACCCCCCTCTCCATGTACCTGGCCCACAAGGGGTTCAAGGTGGCGAACGTCCCCCTTGTGAAGGGGATCGATCCGCCGGCCGAACTCTTCAAGGTGGACCAGGGCAAGATCGTGGGGCTCCTTATCGCCCCCCAGCGGCTCCTGGAAATCCGCTCGGTGCGGCTCAAGAATCTGGGGCAGATGCCCAAGGGGAGCTACGCCGACTACGAGAAGATAGAGGAAGAGCTCAACTACTGCCGTCAGCTCTACCGCCGCAACCCCCAGTGGCTTGTTATCGACGTGACGAAAAAGTCGGTGGAGGAATCAGCGTCGGAAATCATACAGAAACTCTGCAGTTGCAGCTAGAAACCATGGTCCCAAGGCTTCGGACAACGGAGAAAGAGAGGTGTATGCAATGAAAATTCTCGTGGTAGAGGATGAAAAGAAGGTTTCGAGCTTCATCAAGCGCGGGCTCGAAGAGGAGCGGTATGAGGTCGACACCGCCTTCAACGGCGAGGAGGGGCTCAGAATGGCCCTGGAGAAGGGGTTTGACCTGATCATCCTTGACGTGATGCTCCCCAAGAAGGACGGCCTTAGCGTGGTGCGGGAGCTGCGCGAGAAGAGAAACGCGACGCCGGTCCTCATGCTGACCGCCAAGGACTCGGTGGAGGACATTGTGGCGGGGCTCGATTCCGGCTCCGATGACTACCTGACCAAGCCCTTCGCCTTTGTTGAGCTCCTGGCCCGGGTGCGGGCCCTGGTGCGCCGCAGCGAGCAGGACCGGGGCGCCGAGATCCGCTTCGCCGATCTTCGTCTCGATCCGGTCACCCACAAGGTCTGGCGCAAGGACAAGGAAATTGACCTTACCGCCAAGGAGTACTCGCTGCTGGAATACTTCATGCGGAACCCGAACCAGGTCCTGACGCGGACCATGATCGCCGAGCACGTATGGGACTACACCTTCGACAGCTTTACCAACATCATCGATGTGTACGTCAACTACCTGCGGAAGAAGATCGATCGCGAGGCCGACAAGAAGCTGATCCACACGGTGCGTGGCGTGGGCTACATCCTCAAGGAAGAGGAGTGACCCGTTGTTTTTCCGGTCGATCCGCTTTTCCCTCACCCTCTGGTATGCGGTCACCCTGGCGGTCATTCTTGTCCTGTTCAGCTCGTTCATCTATCTGATTCTTCAGAACCAGCTCAACAAGGAGATCGACCGGGAGCTCCTGACCGTTGCCGAAGCAGTGGCGAGCCCGACCCTGGAACCGTTCCGGAGCGCGGGTCCGTCGGTCTTCGACCAGGTGCTGGAGGACTTCATCGGCACCCGTCTGGCCGGCAAGTTCATCCAGGTCCTCGACGGGGGAGGGCGGACCACCGCGTCGTCCAAAAGCTCGGAAGGGCTGCGGATTCCCCTCAGCAAGACCGTCTCCCGGCGGGCCTGGGCCGGAAAAGTCACCTACGAGACCAAGGTCAGCCTTGATCTCTATCCAGTCCGCACCATCACCTATCCGATCATGGACAACGGCAGGCTGCTGCAGATCGTCCAGGTCAGCACCTCCATGCGGGCCGCGGCCGAAACCCTCGACAAGGTTCTGGTCGTCTTTGCCGTCTCCATCCCCCTGGCGCTCTCCCTCTGGAGCGTCGGGGGATGGTTCCTTGCGGGGCGTGCCCTGAAGCCGGTCGACTTCATCACCCGCAGCGCCCAGAAGATCACCGCCGAGAATCTTGGGTTGCGGCTCGAGGTGGTCAATCCCCAGGATGAGATCGGCCGCCTTGCAACAACCTTCAACGACACCCTGGAGCGGCTCGAGAGCGCCTTCCGGAGGGTAAAGCAGTTCACTGGAGACGTTTCCCACGAGCTCCGGACCCCCCTCACCATTCTCCGGGGCGAAACCGAGGTGGGGCTGCGCTGGGCCCGGGAGCCCGAGGAGTTCCGGGAACTCTTCAGAAGCAACCTGGAAGAGATCAACCGGATGTCGAAGATCATCGAGGCCCTCCTGGAGCTTTCCCGGGCCGAAGAGGGGGGGCTCAAGCTGGAGCTTGCTCCCATCGAGCTGGAAGATCTCCTGGCGGAGCTGGTCCAGCAGTCGCGCCTCATCGATCCGGACAAGGGGCTCAAAATCACCTTGACGGCCGAGAAGCCGGTCACCGTCAGGGGGGACTGGCTCCGATTGCGTCAGATTTTCATGAACCTTCTGGACAATGCCGTCTCCTACACCCCCGCCGGGGGGGACATATCGGTGATTCTGGACACCAGCGGCGCCTTCGCCCGGGTCATGTTCGTGGACAGCGGTATCGGCATCCCGGCCGACGATCTCTCCCATATCTTCGAGCGCTTCTATCGGGTCGACAAGGCCCGCAACCGGGCCGACGGCGGCTGCGGGCTCGGTCTCTCCCTGGTGCGGACCCTCACCGAGGCCCACGGCGGGAAGATTGAGGTGGTGAGCGAGGTGGGCAAGGGGAGCGTCTTCACCGTCTACCTCCCCCTTCCGGTCTCGGTCTGACGCGGAGAACTACCCCCATGGCTCCCATCATCATCGCCGCGGCAACCCGCCAGGAGCTCGCACTGCTCATCCGGAGCATCGGTGCCCGGCAGGAGCAGGGCAGTACGGGGTGCCGCGAAACCTACCGGGGTGAGATCGGCGGCACCACGGTGTTCCTGTCCGTGACGGGGATCGGCAAGGTGAACACTGCGTCGGCCCTGACCGCGCTCCTGGAGCGTTTCACCCCCCGGCTCCTCATCGACACCGGCTGCGCCGGCGCCTACGGCGGGAGCGGGCTGGAGGTGGGAGATCTGGCCGTGGCAGCGGCGGAGGTCTACGGCGACGAGGGGGTCCTGGCCTCCACCGGCTGGGAGCCCCTGGAGGCCATCGGCATCCCGCAGCTGGAGCGGGGGGAAAGCCGTTTCTTCAACGAGTTTCCCCTGGCGCTCCTCCCTGCCGAGCGGGCCGTACAACTCGGTGCCGCCCTGGGGATTGCGGTGCGGCGCGGAACGTTCGTCACCGTTTCCACCTGCAGCGGCACCACCGCCCGGGGGGACGAGATGGCCCGGCGCTTTAACGCCATCTGCGAGACCATGGAGGGGGCCGTCGCGGCCCACATGGCTCTCCTCTACGGGGTCGACTGCCTGGAGGTTCGCGGCATCAGCAATATGGTGGAAGACCGGGACTTCTCCCGCTGGAACATCCCCCTCGCCGTGGAGAAGGCCCAACGCTTCATTCTCAAGTATCTCGAAATCCATGCGGAGCAATGACCGGTGCGAAACCTTACCCTCGGCTATTCCCCCTGTCCCAACGATACCTTCATCTTCAACGCCCTGGTCCATGGCCTGGTTTCAGCGGCAGGTCTTTCCTTCCGCGAACGGCTGGAGGACGTGGAGACCCTCAACCGGCTGGCTCTGGCCGGGGAGCTCGATGTGAGCAAAGTCTCCTACCATGCTCTCGGTTATCTTCGGGACGAGTATACGCTCCTGCGGTCAGGGGGGGCCCTGGGCCGGGGATGCGGACCCCTGGTCGTGACGAAGGGGGCGGCCTCCATGGATGAGCTGCGGGGGAAGCCGATTGCCGTCCCCGGGCGCTACACCACGGCCGCGCTCCTGCTGCGACTCTTAGACCCCTCCCTCGACACCCTCGTCTATCTGCCGTTCCACGAGATCATGGGGGCGGTTGCCAAGGGACAGGTTGCCGCCGGCGTCATCATCCACGAATCCCGCTTCACCTTTCCCGAATACGGCCTCACGAAGCTCATCGATCTGGGGGACTGGTGGGAAGGAGAGACCGGCTGCCCCATTCCCCTGGGCGGCATCGTGACGAGGCGCTCCCTCGGGCGGGAAACCGTTGCTGCCATCGACAACGCCCTGCGGGCGAGCGTTGCCCATGCCAGGGCCAACCCCGGGGCAGCAACCGGCTACATCCGCGCCCACTCCCAGGAGATGAGCGACGAGGTTTGTGCCGCCCACATCGACCTCTACGTGAACGACTTTTCCTTCGACCTTGGCCCCGAAGGGGAGACGGCGGTGACCACGCTCCTTGGCCGGGCCGAGGCGGCAGGGATCATTCCCCGATCCACTGCGCCCCTCTTTAATGTTTTGTAACTATTCGAATTTACAATGTATTTCCTTCGGTCGGCCCTCTTTTAGCTTGACCTGATCCCTCGGTCTGTGCTATTAAAACGCCTCGCCCATAAGGAGGTGCCTATTGGTATCTGCACTCCGGAAAGGGCGTCTGGCCATCCTGATCATTCTCTGCCAGGCGTTCTTCCAGATCCAGACACTGTCCTTGCAAGCAGAGGAAATTGCAGCAAAGGCAACAACGGAAGGGGCCGCGATCGCGGCCACACAAGCGGATGAGGGGGTCGTCGGGACCGCCTCGTACTACGCCAAACGGTACAACGGAAGAAGAATGTCATCGGGGAAGCGGTACGATCCAGAGAAACTCACCGCCGCGCACCCCACCCTCCCTCTCGGGACGAAGGTCAAGGTAGTAAACATGGCCAACAACCGGGAGGTGACGGTCACCATAACCGATCGCTGCCGGAAGAGGGTGTCGCATTTCATCGACCTCTCCCGGGAAGCGGCCAGGAAACTCGGCTTTCTCGGCAGGGGGGTAACGGAAGTTCGGATCATCACCCTTGACAAAGCGGTTTCCTGAAACAACAACTATTGGGCGAAAAGTAGAAAAGGGTCGGCACTATGCCGGCCCTTTTCTCATTGTGGCACGGGCAGTGCTGACCGCTTGGATCCTGCAGTAATACTATCCACCTGCCAGGCTCGACAGCGGCAGAAGGGTCAGTCCCACCAGGTTCGGCGTAAGGGCCCCGTCGTCCACCGGACCGTTCACCTCCGGTTCATCGAAGGAAATTTTTACCTGCACCCCCTTGTGGTCGCTGAATTCGATGGTTGCCGGGAACGGCACGCCACCCACCGACTGGTAGTCGCGGTAGACCGCCTCGCCGTCCACGGAGTTCTTCCGCTGCAGAAGCCCGTCTTCATCGTAGCGGGCAACGGTTGTCCGCCCCTCGGCATCGGTCCGCTCGACAGTCCCTGCGGTGCCGGGGACAAGGAAGGGGTCCCCCTCTACCACCCACCGCATCATCCGCCACCCCTGAAGCCCTCCCTTGACCGGAAGGTCCTTGAAGGAGCCCTCGTAGGCAAGCCCCTTGGAGGGGAGAAGGACCGTAACCCGGTCGCCCCGGGCGAAGAACTCCAGGGCGGTGGTGCCGAAGGGGGTGAGCATGACCAGATGGAAGCGGTCGGGCCGCCGGTAGAGGAGGTAGCCGGTGCCGCCGGTGCTCCCCTCGGGGGTCGTGACCGAGAGGGAGACCGCTGTCGCCAGGGTATCCACCGTGGCGCCGGGGATGAACGGCTCCCGTGGCTTCGGAACCGCGGCACAGCCGAGGGTGACGAGGATGAGGAAGGTCAGAAGTGCCAGGAATGCGGGCTTCACAGGGAGTCGCAGGCGTGACATGCAGTAGGTAATGGGCATCATCGTGCTTTCGTTGCGTTAAGGTGATGCCAGCTTACCTGACCGAAATTGATGTTGTAAACTGATTTATCGTGGCAACCCGCCGCTAGAAATCCCGGTACGCCATGGCGCGCCGCACCCGCTCCAGTGCCAGGTCAACGGCGGCGGCCCGGGGGAGAATCTCCTCGGCGGCCGCCTTCTCCAGGATCAGGCGGGTATTCTTCCGGATCCGCTCGCCGATGGCGGTGAAGGCCTCCTGATCGCTCCTGCCGGCATATTCCATGGCTGCCATGATGACCCCGCCGGCGTTGGCGATGAAATCCGGCACGATGAGGACCCCGCGTTGGTGCAGGAGATCCTCCGCCTCGGCCGTAACGGGGATGTTCGCCCCCTGGACGATCAGGGGGGCGGCAACGGCGCTCACGTTCCCCTTGTGGATAACGTCCGGGGTCGCGGCCGGGATCAGTATGTCGCACGCCACGCTGAACAGCTCTTCCGCCGGTATCCGGCGGCCCTTCCCATAAGCACTGACACTGCCGGACTCTTCCTTGGCCGTTGCCAGCGCCTGGAGATCGATCCCGTCGGGGTCATGCACTCCGCCCCGGGAGTCCGAAACCGCCACCAGGATTGCCCCCTTGGCGGCGAGGAAACGGGCCGCCGCTTTCCCCACGCTGCCGAACCCCTGAAGCGCCACTCGCGCCCCCTTCAGCCCGATACCGGCCAAGGGAGCGGCAACCCCGGCACATTCCGCAAGCCCGAAACCGGTGGCCCCCAGCTTGTCCAGGGGGAGCCCCCCGATCTCCTCGGGGAGGCCCACAGCCCTGCCGGTCTCGTCATGGATCCAGGCCATGGCCGTCTCGTCGCATCCCATGTCGGGGCCGGGGATGTAGTCGGTTACGTCCCGGATCATGCGGGCGAAGACCCGGAAGGAGCGTTCCTTGTCCATGCCAGCCGGATCGGCGATGATCCCCGCTTTGGCTCCGCCGTGGGGAAGGCCGGCCAAGGAGTTCTTGAGGGTCATGGTCCGCGCCAGGCGCCACACTTCGTGGGCTGTCACCCGGGGCGACACCCGCACTCCCCCGACGGCCGGTCCCAGGGCGGTGTTGTCCACCACCAGCACGGCCCTGAGCCGTTCCCTTGCGGAGTAAATCTGGATTACCCTGGCCGGTCCGATATCGTCATAGATGATCTCGTTCATACGGGAACTGTAACAACAATCAGGCAGTTGGCAAGGGGGGGGGTGAAGAGGGCAATGGGATGACAAGAGAAGTACAAAAAATGGCTACCGATGATTTGGCAGCCATTTCCAGTTCCCATCGGCCATCAGCCCGCAGCCCTCTCCAGCCGGAACTTGCTCACCATCTTCGAGAGCTTTGTCACCTGCTGACCCAGCCCCTGGGCCACTTCGGACGACGTGAGGGCGCATGCTGCGTTCTGTCGGGTCACCTCGTTGATGTGGGTGACGGAGCAGCTGATCTCCTCGATGGCGCTGGCCTGTTCCTGGCTGCTCTGGGAAATCTCGTCGGTGAGGGAGCTGATGGTCGCTGCCCCGGTGACCGCGGTGGTGAGGTAGCCGTCGATCCTGCGTGACAGGTCTTCCCCCTTGCGGGCCTGTTCCACTGATGTTCTGATGAGGGTGTCGGTCTGCTTGGCCGCATCGGTGGACCGCCTGGCCAGCTCGCGGATCTCTTCGGTCAGCACCTGGAAGTCATTGCCGGCCCCCTCCACGTGGGCCGCCGAGATGGCAGCGTTCACCCCCAGGAGCCCGGAGTTGGAGGCGACGCTCTTCAGGTCGTGGATGAGGTCGAGATACTCGCCCACCAGCGCGTCGGTGGTGCCGTCGGTACCTGCATTGGGGGTGAAGGTGACCCGGCGCCGGAAGTCGTGGAGCCGGGTCACCGCCTCCTCGCACCGCTTTGATAGATTCCTCACCTCGGAGGCGACCACGCTGAAGCCGTTGGCTGAGGAACGGATCAGGGCCGCCTTACTGGTGGCGTTGGAGGAAAGCTTGTCGGTCTCCTTGGCGATTGTGTCGATCTGCTGGACGATCCCGACGGTGTTGTCGGCTGAGCCGCGGATCTCCCCCATGGCGTGGAGCATCTGGTCCATGACGGTCTTGGCGGTGCCGATGGATTCGGCGGCCTGCTGGGCCACCTGCCGGGCGTCGGCGGTGTTCCGGGCGCTCTTCTGGGAGGTGTCGGCGATGTGGTTCAGGACGCCGGCCGCCTCGGTCAGCTGCGTCTCCTGCTCCCGGGTTCCCGCGGTGACGGTCTGGCTGCTGGCGGCAATCTGTTCCCCGACGGCGGAGACCAGGTCCACCGTTTCCGCCATCTGGGTCACGGCGGAGTGGAGCGATTCCGCCGTGGCGTTCATGGCCTTCTTGATGGTGGCGTGCTCGCCGTGGTACTTCCCCTGCATCCGGGCGCTCAGGTCGTATTCGGCGAGGCGCTTCAGGACGGTGCCCGCTTCGTTCACCGGGTCGATCACCGCGTCGAGGGTCCCGTTCACCCCCCTGATGAGGTCCCGCCAGATTCCCTCGAAATCCCAGTCGTTCCCCCGGGTCTGGAGCCGCCCCTCGCCGATGTTGCCGATGAGGTGCCGGGTCTCGCTGTCGAGGCCGTAGAGGGTGGCCAGGAGGGTGTTGAGGTTGCGCTTCAGGTTGTTGTACTCCCCCGCGTAGTCGTCGATGACGAAGGGGGGGATCCTGCCGTGGGCGATCTCGTCGATGGCGCCGGCGGCCAGACGGAGCGGGGTCACGAGGGTGTCCAGCATCCGGTTGACCGTGAGGACCAGGGCGGCGTCTTCACCGGCGAAGTGAGCGGGGTCGCCCCGCTCGTCGAGCCGGCCGTTCATCATGGCTTCGGCGAGCCTCTGGATCTCGCTGTGGAGCGTTGGATTCTTCTCTTTGGCGGTCGATGTCTTCATATCAGGTTTCCTTGCAGGAGTGTGCGAAGATGCTCCCGGATACAGGCGACGGCCGGCTCGATGGCGGCGGCCACCTCCGGCGACATGGCGTCGCGGGTCTGGTTGAAGCGGCGCCCCTCGATCCCCACCAGCGTCACCGTTGACGGGAGCCGCTCCGGGTAGAGGAGCCTTCCGATGTCGATGGTTTCCTTCAGGCCGATGAAGTGGGCAGATATGGCCCCTGAGCCGAAATCCGGGAGCTCGTCCCACCGGAGCTTGTGGATGGTGCCGGTCGGCGCGCCGAACTGGACCGCGTCCACGACGATCATGGCCGAGTCTTCATCGGTCAGGTAGTCCAGGAGGGCGATTCCCCCCACGGCCGCGTAGTGGAGCGTGACGCCCGGCGTGAGGGGGAAGTCGGCCAGTCTCCGGAATACCTCGTACCCCACCGCGTCGTCGGCCACCAGGTCGTTGCCCACGCAGACCACGATGACCTTTCCGGAGGTCACTGTGTCCTGAGCTTCAGCAGGCATTGTTCCCCGCATGAGACGACCTCCGATTTCACCGGGCGGCAGATGAGCTCGTTCAGGATGCCGTCCAGGTAGGCGTGGAACAGGCGGCAGAGGGCCGTTCCCATGTGGAGCCCCCGCTGGGCGCATACCTCCCGCAGGACGCAGTGGCCGAAGATCAGGCTCCGCTCCGTCCCTTCCCCCTCCAGCCGGAAGACATACCCTGCCTTCATGCGGGAGCCGAGGATGCCGACAACTTCGTCCAGGGTCGGGTTCGTCAGGTGGACCGGGAGCTTCCGCGCCATCTTCCGCCCGGCAATCCTCCCCACCGATGCCGTTGCCCCCCCCATGATGGTGTCGACGGTGGCGGCGAAGATGTCCAGGAGGAAGGCGACTTCCGTGGCCGCGTTGACGTGGTCCTCGAGGGTTACCTGTTCCGTGATCGCGTTCATATGAATTTCTCCATCTTGGCGCAGAAGGCCAGGTCACGGTAGAAGTTCCTGACCACGTGATGGTTCTCCTGGCGGATGGCCCCGGAGGGGCAGAGGTAGGCGCAGCTCAGGCAGGCGATGCAGTCGTCCTGGTGCTCCACCACGCAGAGCCGCTTCTCCTCGTCGAAGGCAAAGACCTTGGTGGGACAGATGTCCACGCACATCCGGCAGCCGCGGCACGCCTCTTCATGAACCTTTATCTCGACCATCAGCAGTTCCTCCTGATGACATGGGGCTTTGCGGCGCGGTTCACGGTGATTTCCAGGGGCATGGCCCCCAGGGCATGGGTGGCGCAGGAGAGGCAGGGGTCGTAGCAGCGGATGCCGAATTCCACCGCGTTGAGGAGGGCCTGGTCGTCGGGGCGGTTGATGACGTGGGAGGTGGCGGCCTGGGCGATCATGGTGTTGATCAGGGCGTAATTCTGCTGGGTCGCTACAATGAGGTTCGCCGCCCGGACGATGCCGTTCTCGTCGATTTCGTAATCGTGGATCAGGGTGCCCCGGGGGGCCTCCACGTGCCCCACCCCCCGGCCGCCGGAGAATTTCACCGGCACGCGGGTTTCGCCGTGGATCTCGGGGGATGCCATGATCTCCTTTGCCCGCTCGGTGCAGTAGAGAAGCTCGATGAGGCGGGCATAGGGCTGGAGGGCATTGGCGTGGCAGGGACGGCCGATCATCCGGATGAACTCCTCCCGCTCGCGGTCCGCCAGGGGGGTGCCGTAGCGCTCCGAAACGTTCAGCCGGGCAAGGGGACCGACCCGGTAGTCGTGGCGGTTTTCCCCCTCCACGAAGGAGACCTGCTTCATGTAGGAAAACTCCACCGCCGATTCGGAGAGGTGGGTGTCATAGTCGGCAGTGGGGAACTGGGCCCTAAGGGCGCCGCTCCGATCAACGGCCCGGATCTCGCCGTTCACTAGGGCGATGGTGCCGTCCGGCTTCACGGTGCCGACGCTCCAGGCCGGGGCGACCCATTCCTTGAGCATTGCCGGGTGGGTATCGAGCATCTTCATCAGAAGCTGCTTCACCACCGGCGCCAGTTCCAGGACGAGCCCGTGGGCCTCCTGGATCCAGGCGTGCAGCTGGCGCTCCCGGTCGGCGTCCAGCACGAAGGCGATCCCGCCGGCCACCGAGGTGACGGGGTGGGTTCCCCGCCCCCCCACCAGCTCGTTGATCTTCTGGCCGATGGAGCGGCACTGGAGGGCCTTTTTGGCGATCTCCGGAACCGCCTGGACCACCCCCACCACGTTGCGGATGGCCGGGTCGGCGTCGAGCCCCAGCACCAGATCGGGCCCCTGCAGCACGAAGAGCGACAGGCAGTGGGAGTGGATCAGGTGCCCCATGTACATCAGCTCCCGCAAGAGGCGCGCGGCGGTTGGCGGCTCCACCCCGGCGGCGTTGTCCAGGGCGTTGGAGGCGGCCAGGTGATGGGCCGTGGGGCAGACGCCGCAGATGCGAGCCGTGATCAGGGGCATCCGGTCCGCATCCATGCCGGTCAGGATTTTCTCGAACCCCCGCAGCTCGTTCACCACAAGCCCCGCAGACGCGAGCCCCCCCCCGTCGTCAAGATTGATGAAGACCCGGGCGTGCCCTTCGATGCGGGTGACGGGATCAATGGTTATGGTCTTGTTCATAGTCGTCTCGTTCCTCGTCGGTCCATTTCTGGATCAGGAAGGTGGGCTTCTCGCCGATCATGGGGGTCGCCATGGTGTAGGAGTAGTGGGTCTTCGCCGTCCTCTCGATCTCCCGGACGATGGCCTCGCGGGGGATCTCCGTCAGGCGAGACATCCGTTCGGCGATCTCGGTCCGGATGTCCCGGTTCGGTTCGGTCAGCACCTGCATGGTGGCCCCGGCGCAGCCGCTGCACGGTATCCCGTTAAGGGGGCAGGGGGACATGCAGCGGTCAAGGGTCACCGACCCCATGCAGAGGTATCCCTGGCTCAGGAAGCAGCGCTCGGGGTCGGGCACCCCCTCCGAATTCTTCCTGATCCGGTCCACGTCGCTCTTCTCCATCTTTCTCCGGCACCGGGCGCAGACCGATTCCCCGGTGGCGGTGCGGGGCGAACGCCCTTCCAGCAGGGCCAGAAGAGCATCGAAGACAAAGGCCGGATGGGGGGCGCAGCCGGGAAGGTAGAGGTCCACGTCGATGACGCTGTCCAGGGGGGAGACTGTCGGCTCCAGGGGCGACACCTCCCGGCTGGGGGGTGCGTGGGTTCCCGTGGTCTTGTTGCTGGTGTAGACCGCGTCGATGATCTCCGCGCAGGAATGGACGTTGCCGGCCCCGGCGATCCCCCCGTACACGGCGCAGGAACCCCAGGCGATGATCAGGTCGCAGCTCTTGCGCATCTCCATGGCCGCGTGCCGGTCATGCTCGGACCGGATGGCGCCGGAGACGAGCCCCAGCTTCGCCTTCGGATAGTCTTTCACGTCGGTCAGCACCGGGCAGCGCTGGATGGTGACGGAGTCCAGAACCGACAGAATTTTTTCATGCAGGTCGACGATGGCGATGTGGCAGCCGGAACAGTCGCTCAGCCATTCCAGGTTTATGGGTATGGAGCTCACTGATCTTCCCCCTTTTTCTTGTGGATCACCAGCCGCTTGTAGCAGGCGTTCTCCCCGGCGTGGAGGATCTCCAGGGTGGAGTCAACCCCCATGACGTTCAGCAGCGCCCCGGAGAAAAAGCCGAACATCATGGTACAGAGGGAGCCCTTCTGATGGTGTCCGAAGCGGAAGAGGGACTGGCGGATCATGCAGTCCCGGAAGACAAGATGGAGGTCCTCGTCGCCGCTGTCGGTGGTCTGGACGAGGGCCGGCCGGTCGTGGGTCTTGAACGGTTCGAAGTGCCAGAGACAGTTGTTGTCGAGGAGCACCCGGTGGACTGCCTCCAGGGCTTCCTCCACGTCATCGGTCTTCTGGATGTTGGCGGAGAACTGCATGCCGAGCCGTTTGCCGGCCAGATAGGTGATGCTGTTGGCGGATTCGCCGATGGCCTCTTCGATGCCGCTGGCGATGGCGCCGAGGAAGGTCATGGTCTCCTGGAGGGCGGCGCGGGTGGTCATGAGGTCGGACATGGTCAGGTTCCTTCTCCTGGGGAAGGGTCACCTGACGGCCGACATATCGTTGAGGGCGTGGTGACTCCGTTGTCACTACGGCTAAAAGCCGGAATGTGTCTCTGTGCTCAATACGTTCAGGGTCGCTGGGATGAAGCGTCCTGCCTTACATTCAGAAATACCCTCCGGGCCGGGAGGGTATCGTTCCCGCCATGTCGGTCATCTCATCGGCGGAAAACATCTTCTCCAGGTCGAGAACCATCACCAGTCTGTCGCCTATGTTGCCGACACCCCGGATGGCTTCGGCATCGCCTCCCGCCGTCCCTGCCGGCGCGGGGGACAGCTGTTCCTGCGGCAATTTGAGGACCTGGCTCACGCCATCGACGATGAAACCTATGGTTGCACTTCTTGCCGCTGTCACGACGATCACTTTCTCCGTTTCGTCGACCGTGCATTCGCCGGTTATGTTGAATCGTCTGCGGAAGTCGATGATGGGGATGATCCTGCCCCGCAGGTTGATGATCCCTTCCAGATGGCCCGGAGCGCTGGGGATGGCCGTGATCGGGACCATTCGGATGATCTCCTGCACCTTGAGGATCTCGAAGCAGTACTCCTCGTCGCCGACCATGAATCCGACCAGGTGGAGGGGCTTTCCCGCGGCTGATTTTCCCTTGGAAAGGGTTGGCAATGATGTCATGTGGTCAACCATTGTGCTCCTCTGTCTCCTGCGCGGCAGTTCGGCCTCTATCGATGCTGGTAAAACATCTTTTCGGATCGCAGGGGAGCAATTCCGTTGGCTTTGCAACGTGCAATGTATTGTCACTCTGTGTGTAAAGTCAGGAAATGCCTGATTTGTACAATTAGGTATCGGCAGAGGATGAAGAAACTTTAGGTTTTTTTTAAATAAACGTGCGTAACAATAAAGGAGCGGGAGAGAGAGGGGCAAACTGTATTTGGTCAAGGGCGCGCGGCCGTGCAGTCACCCGATTTTTTCAGGGTAAGGCGAGCCGGGAATGATGAGGGTACGAAAAAGGGGGCCGACGGTCGGCCCCCTCTTCTTAGGGCTTTGGGGTATCGGTTTCCACGAATTTTCCGGCTACCCATCCTTCAAGGGTCTTCTTCCCCCGGGTCCAGCGGATCTTCACCCACCCCCCCTCCCTGGCGAGCACCTCCACCTTCTTCCCCCCCATGAGCACCGCCACCGGTTTGTTGCTGGTGGAGGGTTCCGGGCGGACGTTCACGTACTTCTGCCGGGGAGTAATCCTGCCGGGGGCCGGCGTCGTTTCAGCGGATGGGGTCTGGGGTGCTGCCGCCGCCGTGGTGGCGGCAGCCGGTGCAGGGCCCGGGGCTGGTGCTTCGGTGTCGAAGCTTCCCCCCGGTGCCTGGGGACCGACCTTTTCTTCGACGGGGGCGGTATTCACGGTGGCGCATGCCGTCGAGAGCAGAAGGGCGAATACCAGGGCCATCCTGGCGAAAAGGCTTGTTGTCTGATGATTATTCATTGCTACATACCTCCTTGGGTATCAAATGTAACGGCAAAGGTGCCGTCGTCAGTGGCGTCGATCCGGACTGTCTCCGCCGTCTCCCCGGTGCCGAGCCGGGTGAGGAGCTCCCGGGAGAGGAGCGGCAGGAGGGTGCTGCGCAGAATATGGTCAATGGTCCGGGCGCCGCTCTCCACCTCGGTGCAGCGGGCCGCGATGCGGGACGTGACCGCCGGTGTCCACGAAAGGTCCGACCGGCTGTTCTCCCGGAGCCGCTCCGCCACCCGGGCGAGCTTCAGGGTGACGATTTCCCCCAGGTACTCCGGGGCCAGGGTCAGGTAGGGGACCACCGACATCCGGGCCAGGAGCGCCGGCTTGAAGTGCCGGGAGAGGTGGGGGCGGATTGCCGTGCCAAGCTCCTCCGCCGTGGGCTGCTCGTCGTCGCCGCAGAGATTGGTGATAACCTCCGACGCCAGGTTGCTGGTGAGGAAAATGACGGTATTGGCGAAGTCGATGACCCGCCCCTCGCCGTCGGCCAGCATCCCCTTGTCGAATACCTGGTAGAAGAGGTTGAGAACGTCGGGGTGGGCCTTCTCCACCTCGTCCAGCAGCACCACCGAGTAAGGCTGGCGGCGGACCGCCTCGGTGAGGACGCCCCCCTCGCCGTATCCTACATACCCCGGGGGCGAGCCGATGAGGCGGCTCGTGGTGTGGCGCTCCTGGAACTCGCTCATGTTGATGACGGTCAGGAACCGTTCGCCGCCGAAGAGGAGATCGGCTACGGCCAGAGCCGTCTCGGTCTTGCCCACCCCCGACGGCCCCACCAGGAGAAAGACCCCCAGGGGCTGGCGCGGATCCTTGAGCCCTGCCGCCGAGGAGCGGAGCACCTCGGCCACGGCGGAGAGGGCCGGCTCCTGTCCCTTGATGCGGCGGCGCAGGTCGTCTTCCAGGGTGAGAACCCCGGCGGCCCGGTCCTTCTGGAGGCTCCCCAGGGGGATGCCGGTCCAGTCGGCCACCACCCGGGCCACCACCTCCGGGTCTACCTCGATCCGCATGAGGGGCGCGTCTCCCTGGAATTCCGCCAGCCTGGCCGTGGCCTCGGCCACCCGGCTCCGTAGATCTTCCCGGGAAACGCTGCTCTCTGCCCCGTCCTCGGGAGGCGTCGACATTTCCTTCCGCAGGGCCACCACCTCCGCGGCCAGCTCCCGCTCCCGATGCCAGCGTTCCGTGATCGTGGCCAGAGCTTCCCGCAGTTCCGCCAACTCGGCGGTCAGTTCGGTCAGGCGTTCCTCGTCCACGGCCCGGCCGTGGAGCCGGTCCCGGCAGAGGGCCGCCTCCTCCCGCTCCAGGGCCTGGATGCGGCGCTCCTTTTCCTCCACGGCTCCGGGCTTCCCGGTGAGGAGGAGCTTCACCCGGGCCGCCGCCGTGTCCAGAAGGTCCACCGCCTTGTCCGGGAGCTGGCGCCCCGACAGGTAGCGGGAGGAGAGCTCCGCCGCGGCCCGGATGCCGTCATCCCGGATGGTGACCCCGTGGGCCGCCTCGTATTTTTCTTTGAGCCCCCGCAGGATGAGAACGGCGGTCTCCACGTCCGGTTCGTCCAGCTTTACCGGCTGGAACCGCCGGGCTAGGGCCGCGTCCTTCTCGAAATACTTCTTGTACTCGCTCCAGGTGGTGGCGGCGATGGTCCGCAGCTCCCCCCGGGCCAGGGCCGGCTTCAGGAGGTTGGCCGCGTCGCCTCCGCCGGTCTGACCGCCGGCGCCGATGATGGTGTGGGCCTCGTCGATGAAGAGGATAATGGGTCGGGGCGATCCCTTTACTTCCTCGATGACCCCCTTGAGGCGGTTCTCGAATTCACCCTTCACCCCGGCCCCTGCCTGGAGAAGCCCCAGATCGAGCCCCAGAAGCCGCACCTCCCGGAGCGCTTCGGGGACGTCCCCCTCCACGATCCGCAGCGCCAGCCCCTCGGCCACGGCGGTCTTCCCGACCCCCGCCTCGCCGACGATGATGGGGTTGTTCTTTCGCCGCCGGGCCAGAATGTCGACCATCTGGCCGATCTCCCGGTCCCTGCCGAAGACCGGATCGATCTTCCCCTCCCCCGCCTGGCGGGTAAAGTCGGTGCAGAAACGGTCAAGGGACGTGGTTCCCCGGGGGGCTTCGTCGCCGGTCGCGGGGCGCGCGCTGGCCGGTGTATGCTCCGCCGACCCTGCCGTGGCCGTGCCGAAGCGGGCAAGAAGCGTCTCCCGCCCCACGGGCATGAGGAGGTCCACGTAGCGTCCCGCCGTGAGCTGCAGCGGCCGGGCAAGGAGCGCCAGCAGCAGCGCGCCGGAGCGGACCCGTTCTTCCCCAAGATCGAGGGAGGCGATGAGCCACCCCGCCTGGAGCCACTCCAGGAGCACCGGCGAGAAGACCGGCTTCCCCGAGTTGCCGGCGGGAAGCTCGTCGAGCACCCGAATGATGCCGGCTTTCACAGCGGCGGCATCTACCTCGAAGACCCGGAGAATGGCGGGGAGATCCCCCCCCGGCTCATCGAGAAACCGCGCCAGGAGGTGCTCCACAGTCACCTCATAGTGGCCCCGGGCCACGCAGAGCCCCGCCGCCCCTTCCAGGGCGCCGGAACAGTGGGAATTGAGACGGGATATGAGGGCTTTCAGATCAACGGTAAGCATGGAACGGTATATCTCCTTAAGATTGATTGATACGAATATGAAAGGGTCAGCCGATGAGGACTTCGCCGGCCCCGGCCACCACCACCCCGCCGTGGGCTGTTTTACTCCCGATGATGGCGGCAGGCTTGCCGTTGATGAGAACCATGGGCGCTCCCTGGACGATGGTGTCGGGGCCGCCGGCCTCGCATTGGGCCTTGTCCCCCACGCGGGCGGCGGGTTTCCCCTCGATGAGGACATCCGGCGAGCCTTCGATGATCGGCCCCCCCTTGTGGGGTTTCTTTCCTTCGCGGGCGGGGCAGGTGTGCGTGTCGCCCAGACGGGCAGCGGGTTTTGCCATGGTGAGTCCTCGAATTAGCGGTGAAGCGTGACCTTGAAGGCCTTGAGCTGGTTGAGCCGGGTTTCGAGAAATTTCTGGGTTTCCGACAGGTCGAGATCCTCGGTCAGCGGAATCCGCTGCGCGAACTGATAGGCCTTGACCCCCGGCGTCCCCTTCTCGATGACGAAACGGTGGAGGTTGTATTCGACGTAGGGGCGGCCGGGGGCGCCGAGGAACATCTCGATGACGATGTCATCCTTCGCTTCCTGTGAGGTGTAAATCTCCGCATTGCTCACGTAATAGGGCCGCATCGACTCCACGTAGGGTGCGACGACATCCGAGAGTTCCTCGGCGGCAGGCCAGTGGCGGACGCCGATCAGGGTCGTCCACTCCTCCAGGGTTTCCCCCTTCTTCAGATACTCGTTGGTGAGGTTTCCCTCCGCGGAAACATCTTTCCACGCGAGATAGTATTTCGTACCTTCAAAGGTGAGCGACGGCGCTGCTGGACCGGCGGCGATAGTCGCCCCGGTGAAGAGGAAAACAAGCGTGATGGCGACTAGTGCAAGGATGGAGAATGATTTTTTCATAAGATGTTACTCCGGGATGTAATAGAGAGGGTGAGGAGCTTACTGCTGTTCCCGCTTCCTTGATTGGGCCTCGAAGGCTTCCTCAATCCTTCGATCTTGCTCTTCCTGCTCCTCTGCGCTGAGCGGCTTCAGGGGGCCGGGATCGTCAACGCCGCGAGCCTTGAGGAATTCCTGGCATTTGCGCTGCCATTCATAGGCTTCGGGGAAGGCCTTGGGGTCGATTTTTTCTTGGTAGATATAAAAGTCCGGACCATAGCCAGTGCCATCTTTGATGCGGTGATCAGCTCCTTGTTCAAGTAGCTGATAAGCTTGCTCAAAATGTCTGAGTCTCGCCATATCCATGAGAAGAGTGCTGCCGCTAGAATCGGTCGCATTAATATCAGCCCCCCTCTGCAGTAACAATTTGATGCCCTCGTAATTTGGCGGGCTAACAAAAAACATGGTTATCAGAATGGGCTCCCTATTACTGTCTTTTGCATTCACATCACCACCGTGGTCAAGGAGGATGGAAAGATACTCATTGTTAGTCGCGCCAGCTACAAATGTAACGGCTGTTTCGTCTTTAACGCCTTCAGGAGCATCAGGTGCCGAAATGCGCATATTTGGATCGGCGCCATTCTCGAGAAGAGTTTTCAAAGATATTTTGCTCTTGCTGCCGAGAGCAAAGAGGAGGGGAGTCATTCCTTCTTTTCCGTAGCCATTGGGGTCAGCTCCTGCCCTAATGCTTGCGGCAATGTTTTCCCTATCACTCTTGGCAATCGCTTTCGCCAGTTCAAGCATTTGGCCCTCAAAAAAATGTTCCGGTTGCATATGCTTATCTCCTTTGGTTCGGCATGCAGCCATGCATGCAAGGCTAGTGATTACTATTAAGACAATAAGGTATTTCATCCGTTAATCCTTTCCTACAGCCCTTGCCAGAGTTCTGCGGTTTTGTTCTTTAACTGCTTCGATTGCTGGGATGGTGCTACCCATAGAGTGTCTCGATATCGGGTCTCTGAACAGGACTTCTTTCCCGCTGGCACCGACCTTCCCTGGCAATGGGATTTCCTTGCCCACGTGTGTGGGTGGCGAATCCGCCAGAACCTTTGCGCCAGCCATCGCTATGGCGGGTCCGGTTATGCCGCCCAAACTGATTCCTTTTTCAACCATCTTGGATCCCACCGTTGTTATGCCATCCTGCCCTGCATTCAAGACCTCGCCTTTAACAATATAGTCCATGATATGTTTGCCGTCAGCCCTACTTTTACCATATGCCGCAACGGTGTTATTGTGGAGTCCTGCCGGGTTGAACGTGGTGGTTGGAGCGCCGGTTATGACGCCTGCAGCAGAGGCCATCCCTCCACCAAGTGAGTGGCCTGCTATCTCGAAATTACCGTTTGTAGCTTGGTTCATCAGTGACGCAAGATTCATCGCTTTTTTGTAATAATCGCTTTCTTTCCCAAGTCCCTGTTGAAAATTGTTCTTCCAATCCTCTCTACTGGTGGTCCCTTTAAAGACGAGAACCGGTTTCGCGTCAGGGCCTAATATTTCCTTGTCGGGGTAATAGATTTCCGCTCGAAAACCAGAGCCGCGAGGCGCCAGCATTTCTTTAGTAATCCCCTTCGGCAACCTCAGCGGGCTTTCGCTACCCCGCAAGTAACCGACCGGCACCGCCCCCACATCGTTGACGTAGTGATACGCATCCGCCGACAGCACTGCCTTTTCCGCCCCGTCGATATTTTGCTTGAAGTCATCGGCGGCCTTGAGCACGGTACTCTTGTCCGGCTCTTTCATCGTGGCGGCCTTTTTGCGTGCATCGGCAATCAACTGGAATCGCGCCGCGCGCCGTTCCTTCTTCCCCTGCTCGGCGGGGGAGAGCTTTCTCACGGGCCGCGCCGGTTTCGCCGCCAGGGCCTTGGCCCCCGCCGCCTTGGCCGCCGGTGCCGCTTTCATGGCCGGAGCGGTGGCGCTGGCGCCGGCCATGCCTCCCATGTTCATCTTGATCGGCTTGCCGTCCAGGTGCAGGGAGCCGGTGCCGGTGGCGAACACTTCCTTGCCGTGGATGACGATGGTGCCGCTTTTGTCCAGGACAATGCTGGAGGCGCCGCAGACCAGCTTCAGCTGCTCTCCCGCGCTGATGGTGGCCGTTTTGCCGGCGTGGTTCACGATGGCCGTGCCGACGGTTTTGGTCTCGTTGTTTTTGACTTCGATGCTGAGATCCTTCTGGCCGTGGATGTAGATCTCCTCGGCGCCGGCCTTGTCGTCGAAGCGCAGTTCGTTGAATCCCTTCCCCTTGTAGCTCTTGGTCCGGAAACCGCTGCGGGTCTTATTCTCTTTGGCGTTATGGATGGGGATGTTTTCCGCGTTGTAGACGCAGCCGACAATGATGGGGCGGTCCAGGTCGCCGTCGATGAAATCCACCAGCACCTCGTCGCCGATGCGGGGGATGAAAAGCGCCCCCCAGCCGCCGCCGGCCCAGCTCTGGGCCACCCGGATGAAGCAGGAGCTGTTGGCGTCCCGCTGCCCTTCCCGGTCCCAGTGGAACTGCACTTTCACCCGGCCGAACTCGTCGGTTTCGATCTCCTCCCCCTTGGCGCCGACGACGATGGCGCTCTGGGTGCCGGGAGCTGCCGGCTTGGGGATGTGCCTCGGCCGGATGGCGAGTTTCGCATCGATAGCGGTGAAGCCGTTCAGGTAGACGAAGCCTCCGCCGTCCCCCCCGAACTCCTCGGCGGCCTGGGGCTGGGAGCCCGAGTGCTCGAGGGTGACGATGAGGTACTCCTTGTTGAGGCTCTGCTTGTCGAAGCGGGTCAGGTGGAACGTGGCTCCGGCCACCAGGCGCGCGCAGCTCCCCATGGCCACGGCCTTGTCGTTGAGGGCCGAGAGCTCCTCGTGGCGGATTTTAGCGAGGCGCGCCCCCCTCTTCTGGTCGTCGTAGGCCCCGGGGTAGACGTACACCTGCCGCTTCACCTCCTGCCCCTGATTTTTTGTCGCTTCCAGGTTCACCGGCGGGTTGGTGTAGTCGAAATCCGTGTGAGCGACCGAGTCGGTCTGGCTCCGCTGGGAGAAGGTGAGGCTCGTTATCGCTTCCTCTCCGGCGTTGAGCCCGCCGGCGGGGTTGAAGGGGATCTCCCGGTTTCCCTTGAGATAGAGATAGTTGCTGGGATCGTTGCCGAAGACCAGCAGATGCTTGTCCGGCAAATGCTCGAAGAAGTAGAAGATCCCCTCGTGGGCCAGAAGCCGGGAGATGAAGTGAAGATCAGTTTCGTTGAACTGGGTGCAGTATTCCAGCTTTGTCTGCTCGCCCCGGTCACGGAAGTCGAAGCGGCTGGCATCAATCATCGCTTCCGTGAGGATGGTGGCGACGATCTCTCTGATGCTCTTGTTATGGAAGATACGGCAGTCCTTTTCGAGGGAGAGAAACCAGAGGTCGGGGACGAGCCGGATGGTGTACTGGTTGCGTTCGTTGCCGATCGTACCCATGAAGGTGAAGCGATTTATCACGCCATGGAAGTAGCGATTGGTGTCCACCACCGTGGGAGGGCCGTTGGGCGAACGCTCCTCGGCAGGCTCGTTGACGATGGTCAGCAGCCCCTCGCGCCCCAGGACCATGTCGCCGGTGACGGTCGTCTCGCAGACCACCGAGAGGTTCACCTCGAAGGGGGTTGAAATCCCCTCCCTGGCCGAAAAGCTCAGGACCAAGAACGCGGCAGTGACGTCAGGCACATCGAAGAAGTACCGGGTGCTTGAACCGTCGGACATGGGAGAAGCCTCCTGTGTGTAAAAATTGAATAGAAAAGGGTGAATCTTGAATAAATCTGGTCTACTGGTCAGACTGGCGCCACTGTCTCATGTCGATGGGCTGGTCGGGTTTTTTCATGAGTTGTGGGCATTTTAAGGCAATTGCTTTTTCAAGACCATTATCCAGTGAGGCGCTTAGATCGTCCTTGATCTCCTGCTGCTTCTCTGAAGTCAGTCTCACATCATTAGCCACGTCGTAAAGAAGACTGTTACGGGTTTGTAGGTAAAGTTTCACTACAGGATCATCACACGAGAGTGTTCCGGTAATATCACGGTGTACGAGTATGTAGAGCGTGGCCATGTAAATAACATTAAGATCTCCGTACCATCTTTCAGGTAGACTGTTAAAATACTTAAGACCTTCCGGCTCCCGGGTCTTGATCTGTTCCCTGAAGGTTGAAAAGATGCGCAGAATTTCTTCTATCCGGGCGATCTCTTTCGGATCCTTAAGGAATGGATGAATGTTCTTATTCTCTCCGGCAAGTTCAGACACTAAGGAAGGACGAAATGCTATATAGCTCCAGACCACATCACAGAAAATATTATAGCGACGGGCAGTAAACCACGGATCTCGGAATGATTTCTTTGGCAGTTCATGGATATGCTCGTAGATCTCATCGGTCCACAATACAAGTTGCTTGGGATTTTTTGTCGATTTGCCTTCAATGTATCTGTCAATTTGGGGGGCAATCAATTGTTCAAACTCGGCGTATCTGACGATGTACCAGAGCATTTCCCGTTCAGCGTCGTTTCCCGGCAGAGATGCCAGTCCGGTTTTATAGAATAGATCTCTCACGAGGCAAAAAGGCTTTGCAATAATAGTGTCATAGCCAAAGGCTCCGGATAGTGGAAAAATATAAACTACGTTAAGTGTTACTGCTCCAGACATGCAGAGCTTGGAAAGAGTGTTAGGCCTGCCAATAGCCTGTCTTGAAGCAACTTTGACGTAAATCATCATATTGAAAAGCAAGAAAAGAAATAATGCGAGCTTAAGAAAGTATTTTTTCGAGAAGGTTCGCTCTCCAAGTGAAAAAATACTTCGCAAGCGGTCGTTGCGGTTCGCCATTCCCTTACCTCTTTATCCGACGAAAGTTAGAGTCTATATACTGCTGAGTTAGTGGACACGGAATAATATAAGGAGAAATATCGTTACAAAGAAGCCAAAAGGATATGAGTTGAAGTTCTGTTTGAGTGTAGTTAATGCTTGATGTGGATGAATTTGAGCTAGGTTTGCTCTTGTCATCGGTAGTCGGGTAATCTGATTTACGCCGGCGGGCTTTTTTGAATGCATCGTATTTCTCAAACCCCTTATCAACAAACCCGTTCACCCAATCTCCACCCTTCCAGGCCATAAAGGCAATTCCAACCGCTCCGGCGACTACGGCTATCTCGGGAGCAAGCGCAATGCCTGCGCAAACAAGAATTCGTTGGGCGGCGATGCCGGCAACTCGTTGGCCGATTGCTCTATAGAGCATTTTCTCGCCAGCCTTGGAAACGGCGATTTGGGCCACCGTCCCGAAGCTCGAACTGATTGTGGCCTGTAAACCGTCCTCTTTTTCGACGGCGATGTCGAAAAAAACGCTGAAGAAAAGGCCCGACTTGGTGCCTACACCGACGACGATTGACTCTGCAAGAAGTCCGTTTTTGCAGGCAAAAGCCATGTATGAACCGATAGCGCCACTTACAATATTCTGGACGGCCGTCAGGTTGGCCGGATTGGCGGCTTTGGCGGAATATTTGTCGAACAATTCCCCAGGTGTTGCGTACATTGATCTTTGGCCAGTGGCTCTGCTGTCTCCCGACATGACCTTTGTCCCTTTCATCGATATATCAGGTACTAATGCAGACCCTTGTCATTCCCCGCCGGGAAAGCTCACCGACACTCTTCCCACATCCTCCCCTGATGTCATCCACACATCCCACCCGAGCCGGATGCCGCTACCGAGCATGGCAGGCGGGGCTTCACCGGGGGCGAGGATCAGCTCGATGTCGTAGGCGAGGGGATCGGTGACGTAGAGGTAGACGAGGAGGTCGAGGCGCTTCCGTTCCGGGGTGCCGGGGAGGAGTGCGGCGAACCGGTCGCGGCTGAGGGGACCCACCTCGATGCGGAACATGCCGGAGCGGTCCGGGATTTCAGAACCAACGAATACGTCTTCGCCGAGGGTACCCACCATGCCGAGGTTGGATCGCTCTTCGGGCGGTAAGGCCACGGTGCGGGGGACGGCGGAAATTACCTCCACGGGGGCTTCGAGGGAATCGGTCAGCAGGGTTCTCAGGCCCAGAGCCGACCGGGGGTGCTGGGCGAAGAGCCCCGTGTAGCGCAGAAGCGACCGGGATTCGGGGAGCCCCGCCCGGAGCGTCTCTTCGCCATGGCCACCCAGGGAGTGGAGCCGCTGCTCAATGGCGCCGTTATGGTGCTCGTCGACGTGCAGAAAGAGCCGGTACTTTCGGGCGATGTCCGCAAAGAGGCTGTAGACGTGACGGTTGACGATATCGAGGAAATCACGGCTGGCGGAGCTGTCGGCGGATTCCTCATCGATCAGTTCCTCGGTGTAGAAGGCGGGGAGGGGGGTCGACTGGCCGTAGAGCCCCAGAAACGTAGCGGTGACTCGGTAGCCGTCGCCGCTTCGCTCCACACCGGCCACGTCTGCCGCCGGAAAGCCGAAGGAGAGCCGGGGGATCACCTCCACCGGGCGTCTGGCCCCGTCTTTCTCTGCCAGGAGCTCCAGAATCCGCATAACCTGGAGAAAGGAGAATTCGTGCCCCCGGTCGAGGATCTCCTGTTCTAGAGGAGCGGCTGGTATCCGGCTCTCGGCGGCCACTGGTACTCCTCTCCCCGCACGGTTTCGCGGATGGTCAGGCGCGTGAAGGTGTTGAGAGTGGCGCTTCCCGCCAGGAATTCGTCCAGGACCGAGCCGAAGAGGAAGAGATCGCCCGGACCCGCGAAGTGGTCGCCACGAACATCGATCCGGATCTCCACCCCCCTCATGGGGGCGCCGCGCACGATGCGGTCCGCGTGGCGGGTCGTGACCCGCTCGATCCCGTCGATGCGACGCTGGTTCGCCGCCAGCAGGGTCCGCTCGAAGCCGGGAAAGAGGTAGAGCGCGAGGCACTCCCGCAGGTTATCGGCGTGGGCCACGGAGAGGCGGTTCACGGGGATGGCGGAGAGAAGCCGCCAAAGAAGGTTCGCCCCTAGGGGAGGGGGGGCCGACGGGGTTATGGGGGTGATGTTCCGGAACGAGGCAAAGACCGGCACGTCCCTGGTGGGCTCCACCACGTCGCCGACCCGCAGGCCTTCCGGGAGCCTGCCGTTGGTGCAGGTGAGGGAAACCGAGAGGGTCGTCCCCTCCAGGGGCGCCGATCCCGGCGGATAGGCGAGGGCGAGGCGGACGTCGCACCCGTCCTTGAAGGGTGAGACTGCGATGGTGGTATGGTAGGTGGGCCGGCCGGTGATCGGTGTCCGGAACTGCTCGAATGGGGAAAGGGGATATTCCCGGGAGGCTCCCCGGTCGAAGGCGACGGCCCGGTCGACCGAGAAGATCTCGGCATGGCCGAGGGGCAGCTCGGCCGGCCGCAGAAGGTGGCGCTCCTTGCGGTGGTCCAGGGGGATCGGATCCGCATCATGGGGAAAGAGGTTTATGGCCGGTGTGGCGAAGAGGGCGAAGCTCTCCCGGCTGACCCGCGGCGCCTGGGACGGTGCGGTCCTGAGTTCGAAGGTGACGCTGAACCGCCCGCCGGCCCCCCGTCCCGTCCACTGCTCCCAGCCGGTCAGGTCAAAGAAGAAGAACCGGCGGGGCGCCACCAGGTACTCTTGCAGCAGCCGATAGCCGGGAAAGGCGTGGGCGGGGTAAGGAATAAGAGGTTCGTTTCCGTCGAATCCCGCAGCCCTTATGGCTTTCGGCGGCAGAACGGCACCCCTCCCCCCCTCGGCGGGGGTGAGGATAATGCGGGATACGGAGCGGGAGAGTAGAAGGTGGAGCTCCGCCGCTTCGGCCTGCTCTGCTGCGAGAAAGAGCCGCAGGGACCGGGGGCTCCACTGGTCGAGGGTTAGTCCGGTGAGAGCCAGCTGAAGGGTCAGGGCCGGGGGCTTTCCGGCCGGCTGATCGAATGATGCGTCCAGAAGGGCGAGGGGGTGAACCTCCACGGGGCCCGTGGTCCGGAAGAGGCAACGGGTCCCTTCCACCGGCACCGAGGCGAGCGAGGTCCCTGCCGGAACCGTCTGTGACTGGACGAGTGATGGCTTCGGCTCGAAGGCGACGATGGTGGTGGCCGGAATGGGCCGCAGATAGTGGGGGGCCACCAGCCGGACCATGTCGTGGACCAGTTCGGGGAAGTCGTCGTCCAGCTTCTGACGCAGGAGCGCCGTCTGGAAGGCGACCCCCTCCAGGAGCCGCTCTACGTCCGGGTCGGCCGAGGGGCCTCCCAGCATCGGCGCCAGTGCAGGGTGCTTTTGGGCGAATTCGGCCCCCAGCTCCTTGAGGCGGGCCAGTTCTTCCTGATAGTGGCGGGTGATCATGATGGATCCTATCTTTTCACGGAAATCTTGCCGTCGGTGTCCACGACCGTCTCGAAACGGACCCGCTCTCCCTCGGCGCCGGCCATGTGGGCGGTGATCTGGAACCGGAGCGCCAGCAGGTCGTCATCCTGGGGGAGGAAGGCGACCCGCACCCCCTGGAGGCGCGGCTCGTAGGCCATGATGGCGGTGCGGATGCTCCGCTCGATCTCCCGCACCGAATCGGGATAGGTCTGGAGGAAATCGAGAAAGTCGGGGACGCCGTAGTCGGGGGCGATGGGGGCGCTCCCCTGGCGGGTGTTGAGGATGTGACGCAGGTGGGCCAGGACCGAGTCGACCAGGCGGCCCTGGTCAGTGCGGCCGCGCCGTGACGGGTCCCGCTCGAAGGAGCGGATGCGTTCCAGAAGCCGTTCTTCACGCATGGGTTAGTCTCTGGCCACCACCATCAACTCCACCTCCAGATCGGCGGGGGCGCTGGTCCAGTAGAGTGCCAGGGTGTGCTCCCGCTCCACCAGGGGCCACTGGTCAGAGGCGGCATCCACGGCGAAGTAGTGGGTGTCGGAACGGCGGGGGAGTTCCTGGGGGGGGAGCGGCAGGTGCCGCAGCTCAATGCCGGGAAGTGCCCGGGCCGCCAGGACCGGCAGGTGCTCCCGGGCGCTCAGTTTCGCGGCGGTCCCCAGGGACGGGAGGAAGGAGGCCGGCTCCTCCTTGGTCCGCAGGGCCAGGTAGTAGCGGTTCCCGCCATCGAAGACCGCCGGCTTCAGTTCGGCGCTGAAGAAGGTGCCGTCGTGGAGGAGGCGGATCACGTAGTCGGGGCCGGCGGTGATCTCGTCCAGGAGCTGGGCGATCAGGTCCCGGGCCGCGGCAAAGCAGTCGCCAAGGGCCCGGTGGTCGTAGGGGGGGAGGAGCCGGATGCCATCGTCCAGCTCTCCCAGGGCCGAGACCCGCTCCGAGAAGGAGGCCAGCTCGCCGATCAATTGCCGAAGCACCCCGTAGGCGTCCCACGGGTGGACCTGCCGGGCCTCGGTCAGGTGGAACAGAAACGGTACATGGCGGTTCAGGGAGCGGAGCGCCAGGAGGTAGACCAGGTCCCGGGAGCCGAACTCGGCGTTCTGGATGCCGCGCTGCTTCTTGTGCTCCTCCAGCTGCCGCCCCCGGGCCGCCACCTGGTCACGGATCTCCCGCACGGTGCGGAACAGGGGCTCGCTGGCATCCAGGGCCAGACAGGGGGGGATGAAGCGTCGGGAGGGACGCACCTCGGCGCCGAAGCGCTCGAGCCGGGCAACGGGAATGAGGTGACAGTCCCCCAGCTGCTCCCGCTCGTTCTCCCAGAAAATCTTCAGCACGTGCCGCAGCCGCTTCACCTGTCCCGGGGGGCCGCCGGCGTGGAGATCCCGCACCTCCTCCGGGTCCATGGCCGCCGCGAAGCGAGTGGAGACCGTCGAAAGCCCCTCCAGGCGCTCCACCGTGGTCACGTTCTCCCCCGCCTCCTGCCACTTGCGGATTCCCACGGAAACCATGAGGGGCCGGTCCCCCTCGAACCACGCCTCGTCGAAGGAGCGGGGCTCGCAGAGGGCGTTCTGGCCGATGACCGCCCAGGAGCCGTCCGGGAAGAGGAATTCTCCCGACGGGATGCTGACAATCCGGGTGCCGAGGGCGCTTTCCTCGATCTCCAGTTCGCCCACCCCCCAGAAATGGGGATGGAGATGGCGGAAGAGGGGCGCGAGGCGTCCCTGGATCGACAGGTCGAGGAGCTGGAAATGCTGGGGCTGGAGGAAGAGCCCCTGGTGCCAGTGGAGGGGGGGATGGGCGGTCATGGTTTATCGGTCTCCTCGGTAATATCTTGAATCTCCTGGGGACCCAGCAATAATCTGATGTCGATCTGCCCCGGCTTCACGAGCTTGGTCCGGCTGATGAACCCTTTCGTCTCCTCCACGGCGGGGATCGGATAGAGCCGCACCGAGCGTTCCTTGTCGAGGCGGTAGTATCCTGCCACGAATCCGACGTAACGGGCACCCTCAGCCCGGTCCAGGGTCTCGTTCATTTCCTGTCCCGGCTGAATCACGAGCCGCTTGGCCGTTGCCACTCCCGGATCGAACCGGCCGCACTCCAGGAGCTTCGTCAGGCCGTCGGCCTCTGCGCGGAACTGATTGAAGGCGTTGGGGTCCCGAAGCTGGTAGAGGCAGGCAACAAGGGCGTGGGGGCTTTTCTGAAAGAGGTTCAGTTGCGGATCCCCCTTCAGGTTAACGGTAATCGCCCCTTTTTCATAGCCCCACTCCAGCGGAGGCTTCACCTCTGGGGTAGCGGCGCAGGAACAAAGAAATGTTATGGCAGACAGATAGAGCAATAAAGCGACTCGACGCTTCATAGGTTTCTCCCTTGGGTGTTGTTGTCGACAACAGATAGGTCTAGTAGGAGGGACAACAAGACGGGTTTTCTTAGATGTGACAAATATAAAATAAAATTTATTATCATTTTTTTCGTCTGTTTGTCAATCCGCTTGCTGAATGATGGAGGGCGCAGAAAGGATTGAAGCGAAGACGAGAGGGGGGCAAGAGTGAAAGGGGGGGCCTGTTATTCGATGCCTAACCGGTTCATCTTTTTGTATAAGGCTGTTCGATGGATCCCCAGCATGCGTGCAGTGAAGGCCCGGTTCCCACCCGCAGCCAACAGGGCTGACTCGATGGCGGCACGTTCAGCCCGGGCTACTTGTTCTTCCAACGTGCCGGAAACTCCCACATTTTGACCCTTGTTAAGTAACGGCGGCAGATGGTGTGGCTCTATGGTCAGCCCTTGAGACTTCCAGGCCATTTGACGCATTAGGCCGCGCAACTCTCGTACATTGCCAGGCCAGTCATGGGACATCAGTGCCTCGGCAGCTCCTGTAGAAATCTTGAGCAGTGGCAGTTCTTCGCGTCGTGATACGTCTGCCAGAAAATGTTTTGCCAGCAAAGGGATGTCTTCCGGGCGAGACCTGAGTGGAGGGATCTCAATCGGGAACTCGTTGATGCGATAATAGAGATCACTGCGGAACTTGCCGGTGTTGACAATTGTATTAAGATCACGGTTTGTTGCGGCCACCAGACGAAAGTCAACGGGTATTGGTGCCGTGCCGCCTAAACGATCTATCTTGCGCTCCTCAAGTACGCGCAACAGCTTTGCCTGGCTGTCGAGGGGGAGTTCACCGATCTCATCCAGAAAAAGCGTCCCGCCGCACGCAAGTTCAAACTTGCCGGGCTTCCCTTTTTTTCTTGCGCCACTGAAGGCGCCTTCTTCGTAGCCAAACAGTTCCGATTCGATCAGGTCGCGGGGGATTGCGCCACAGTTTACCGCAATGAAAGGCCCCTTGTTCCGCCGTGAGGCCTCGTGAAGTGCCTGGGCAAAGAGCTCCTTGCCGGTTCCACTTTCTCCCAGTATAAGCACCGTTGCAGTGGAGTCGGCTATGCGGCGTGCCTGCTCGATGAGAGTCAGCATGTCCTGGTTTTTTGTGAGAATATTGTCGAACGAGTAACGTTTCCCGCGCATTTCATCCAGCAGAGTCTCGAAACGCTCGACCTGGAGTTCCATGGTTCGCACCTTGGTGACCAGCTTTTCCACTTGTTCCGTGCTCTTGAAGAGGATTCTTCCGAAAGCTCCCATCACTTTTTTATCTCGCCTGATGGGAAGATTTACCGTGATCTTGGTCTTACCCTGCAGGTCAACGACCTGTGCGTGTTCGGCCACGCCGGTACGGGCTACTTCCGATAAGTGGCTGGCGGGAGCAATGGCTGAAAGGTCAAGCCCTCTCCCTCCCCCGACTTCCAGTCCCAGCCAGTGCTCATTGGACGGGCTGAGCAGGGTTACCTTCCCCCTATTGTCAACGACCGTCAGCCCCTCGTAGGGGTTGTCGAGAACCATTCTCACCATTTCCTCATTCAGAGGGCAATCTCCGTACGGTCCCAGTATGTGATCTGCCATTCGGACGTGCCGGATTAGAAGCAACTCCACCCGGAGCTGCCCCTCTGCCTGCACGAACCAGTCTTTCCCCCAAAAAATCCACCCTCCTTTTTTCAAGCGCCGTAGTTCATCTGGAAGAATGTCACCCTCCCTGAATTTCAGATCTGTCGCGCCGAAGAATGGTTGGTTTAAAGCGGTAATGGAGCCGGATTCGTCAAGTAGGATGATGCCGCATCTGCAATAGTTTGCTTTCTGAAGCAGTGGTGTGACGGCGATTGTATCCATTGGTCGACATGTCTCCTGTTGGGTACATATGACAGAACCGCATCGTTATGGCTTGTCGTGTTTAATGTGTATACGCGCGGCGACAGTCATTGAAATATAACAAAATGTTTAAAGTGTGTATATAACATAAATACGGTTAAATATCAGTATGTTGCAATGTTGTTGAAATTGTTGGCCTGGTTGGCATGTATGTTGGATATAAAGGCGTTATAAAAGATGCAAAACCTATGCAGGCAGGAGGAGGGGACGAATGTTTAACTCGAGCGAGGAAATACGCCTTGTGACGGAAACCATACGCCAGGCATCACGGGAGCGGATTGCCCCCGTGGCAGCATCCATCGATGCGACCGGTGAGGTTGACAGCGAGGTGCTGACGCTGCTGTGGGACCTGGGGCTCATGACAATGGTGTTCCCGCCGGAATATGGCGGCGCGGAACAGGCTCAGGGGACGCTGCTCTGCACGGCGGTGGAAGAGATCGCACGCCACTGCGCGTCGTCCGCATTAATGCTGATCATCCAGGCCGTAGGCAGTTTCCCGTTGTTGCACGGCGGCAGTCGCGAGCTCCTGGAGCGGGTGCTCCCCCGGATTGTGGAGAGACGCGAGTTGGCCGCCTACCTGGTTTCCGAGCCCGGCGCCGGGTCCGATGTCGGTTCGGTTCGCACCACGGCGGTCAGAGACGGCAACGAGTACGTCATCTCCGGCACCAAATGTTTTTCCACCAACGGGCCGATAGCTTCCTACTACACCGTCCTGGCGCGCACCTCCGATAACGGACGTAACGGGCTCAGCTTTTTTCTGGTGGAGAGCGGCACCCCGGGCCTCACGGTCGGCAAAATCGAGAAAAAACTCGGTCAGCGCGGTTCCAAGACCTCCGAGATGTATCTCGACGAAGTGCGGGTTCCGGTTGGGAACCTCCTTGGCGAAGAGAACAAGGGGTTTATTCTCGCCATGAAGGATTTCGATATGTCCCGCCCCGCCATCGGCGCCCAGGCCCTGGGGATCGCCGAAGGGGCCTTCGACCAGATGTTGAAGCATTCACGGGAGCGGAGAACCTTCGGCCAGCAACTCTGCGAGCACCAGATGATCCAGCAGATCATCGCCGACAGCGCCACCATGATCGAGGCATCGCGGGGTCTCATTTACCGGGCCGCGGCCCTGTACGATAAAGGGCAGCGCAACACCAAACTCGCCTCCATGGGCAAGGTCTTCGCTTCCGATGCGGCCATGAAGATCACCACCGACGCCATTCAGATCTTCGGCGGGTATGGCTACATGCAAGACTACCCGGTGGAAAGGATGTTCAGGGACGCCAAGCTGACCCAGATATTTGAGGGCGCCAACCAGATCCAGCGGCTGGTCATTGCCAGAGAAATACTGAAAGAGGCCGCCTGACCCCCAGGACGCGTGGCCTTGCCAAACTAATCAAGGAGGGGTTCCCCCATGAAACATCTTACTGAAGAACAGAAACTGACGCTGGACATGGTGCGTGACGTGGCGACCCGGGAGATCGCACCTCGGGCACTGGAACTTGACGAAAAATCACTCTTTCCGGAGCACGCCCGTGACCTGTTCGCGAAGCTGGGTCTCCTGAACCCGCTCCTCCCTGCGGAATACGGTGGAACAGAGATGGGAGTTCTGACCCTGGCTCTGATTCTCGAGGAATTGGGCCGCGTCTGTGCCTCCACCGCCCTGCTTCTGATCGCCCAGACCGACGGTATGCTGCCGATTATTCACGGGGGGAGTCCTGAACTCAAAGAGCGCTATCTGCGCCGGTTTGCTGGTGAATCCACCCTGCTGACCGCACTGGCCGCCACCGAGCCCGCCGCGGGTTCCGACCTCCTTGCCATGAAGACCCGGGCGGTACGCCAGGGAGACAAGTATGTCATCAACGGCCAGAAGTGTTTCATCACCAACGGCTCGGTGGCCGACGTCATCGTCGTGTATGCCTATACCGACCCGGAGAAGGGGTCTAAGGGGATCAGCGCCTTCGTCGTGGAGAAAGGGACCCCGGGACTCGTCTACGGGCGCAACGAATCAAAAATGGGGATGCGCGGATCCATAAACTCCGAGCTCTTCTTCGAGAACATGGAGGTCCCGGCGGAAAATATCATCGGTGCCGAAGGGAGCGGCTTTGCCAACCTCATGCAGACCCTCTCCACCAACCGCGTCTTCTGCGCGGCCCAGGCCGTCGGTATCGCCCAGGGAGCGCTGGACATAGCGATCAAGCACACCCAGGATCGGGTGCAGTTCGGCAAACCCATCGCCCACCTCGCCCCGATTCAGTTCATGATCGCCGACATGGCCACGGCCGTGGAAGCCTCGCGGCTTTTGACCCACAAAGCCGCACAGCTTCTTGATGAGCATGACAAGAAGGCAGTGCTCTACGGCAGCATGGCCAAGACCATGGCGAGCGACACCGCCATGCAGGTGACCACCGATGCCGTGCAGGTGCTCGGCGGCTCGGGCTACATGAAAGAAAACGGCGTTGAGCGGATGATGCGGGACGCCAAGCTGACTCAGATCTATACCGGCACCAATCAGATAACCCGGATGGTAACGGGGAGGGCCCTGTTGTTCCAGTAAAGGGGCGAATCAGAAGAACAGCGTGAAATAAGGTGGATAACCATTTAACGACGGAGAAAAGGAATGGCCGGAACAAACGTGAAATTCACCGAGATCGAATCGGAATATCTGGTCGACCACAATCTGATCGACCGTGAGGTGGAGAGCCTCTGCGACGGCATGGTCCGGTACGAGAAGCGGCCCGCCAGGTGCCGTGATGGTTCGGTGGCGGAGGGGCTCTATAACGCCTGGATCATTTTCAACAATCCCAAGCAGTACAACTCCTACACGACCGACATGGTCAAGGCCACCATCCTTGCGTTCCGGCGGGCCTCCGTCGATCGCGAGGTGAACGCCGTGGTGTTCACCGGCGT